>JBKJXL010000225.1:0-11271 GCA_046716225.1 Candidatus Limnocylindrales bacterium
CCATGGACCTTGGATTGACCGGAGCGCGAGCCCTCGTCGGTGGCGGCAGCCGCGGCCTGGGTGGAGCGATCGCCGAGACCCTCGCCCAAGAGGGCGCCCGGGTCGCCGTCGTGTCACGCCCCGGTCCGGGTCTGGACACCCAGGCCGAGCGCCTTGGCGGCCTCGCGGTCGGCGCCGATCTGTCGACGCCGGAAGGGCCCGCGGCTGCCGTCGACGCCGCCGTCGGGGCGTGGGGCGGCCTCGACCTCCTGGTCATCAACAGCGGCGGGCCGCCGTCCGGGCGTTTCGAGGACGTGGACGAGGCCGCCTGGCGACGCGCGATCGACGGCACGCTGCTCAGCACCGTTCGCCTCCTTCGAGCGGCCTTGCCGTATCTGCGCCAGGGTCGTGCCCCGGCCATCCTCATCGTCCTGTCGAGCTCCGTCCGTGAACCGATCCCGGCGCTGTCGACATCGAACCTGATCCGCCCCGGTCTGGCCGGCCTGCTGAAGTCGCTGGTTGAAGAGATCGCCCCCATCCGGATCAATGGACTCGCACCCGGCCGCCTCGCCACGGATCGCATCGGGCAGCTCGACACAGTGCGCGCCTCGGCGGCCGGCGTCGATGTGGACGAGATCCGGCGCCGGACGATCGAACGGATCCCGCTCGGTCGGTACGGCGACCCCACCGAACTCGGTCGGGTCGGTGCCTTCCTGCTCTCGCCGGCGGCGTCCTACGTGACCGGGGCGATCGTCCCCGTGGATGGCGGGATGGTCAAGGCGCTGCCCTAGGCCTTCGCTGACCTGCGGCCCGCACGCCACCCTGCCTTCACCCCGAGTTAGCGACGCCATCGCTGAGGATCGGGCATCGACGCCTGCTAAGAACCTCTGGTGACGTGGCGGAGGCCGCAGCCACGCTCACGGCAGCTCCTGAGCGAGGCTCAGACGGCGACAACGACCACTGAAGCCGTCGCGGCAGTGATGGCATCGATATACGACGGATCAAGCTCGGTCACACCGTCTCGGGTCACCAACCTAGGCGGCGGTCAGGCCGTCCATCAGGCCGAGCGCGTCGAGGATCGCGTCGAGGTCGGCGATCGTGCCGGGGTCGAGGGATGGCGCCGGAGCGCGCAGTCGCTCGAAGGCGATGGCCCCGCGACGCCGGTAGATGTGCTTGCGGATGGCCAGGTTGAGGCCCGGCTGGTTCTCGAACCGGATGAGCGGCATGATCCGGTGGAAGGTCGCCTGCGCGGCCGCCTCGTCGCCGGCCCGGAACGCGCTGACGATCTCGACCAGGAGCTCCGGAAACCCGAACCCGGTCATCGTCCCGACCGCACCGCGTCGCAGCTCCTCGAGGAGCATGATCCCGCCGAGGCCGCCCAGGACCCTCAGGTCCGGGCGTGCGGCCACGAGCCGACCCACCTTGGGTGGACTGGGTTCGTCCTCCAGCTTGATGACTCGGCACGACGGCGACCGCTCCGCGATCGCGGCCAACAGCTCGACGGCCATCTGGACGCCACTGCTCGCGGGGTGGTCCTGGACCACGACCGGGATCGCGATCGCGTCGGCGACGGCGAGGTAGTGGGCCTGGACCGCAGCGTCATTCGGGCGAGCGAGGGCCGGCGGGGCGAGCATGACCGAGTGCGCACCGGCCGCTTCGGCTCGCCGGGCGAAGGCGACCGCGCGATCCGTCCCGGCGTGGCTCACTCCGACGCAGATCGGCAGGTCGCCGGCAGCCGCGAGGACACCCTCGATGACCTGGTCCCGCTCGTCGTCACCCAACCGACCGGCCTCGCCGAGCACGCCGAGGATGGTCATGCCGTCCACGCCGCGGTCGCGGATGAAGCGGGTCAGGGTCGGCAGGCTGCCCGTATCCAGGGTGCCATCCGCCCCGAAGGGCGTGGGCACGATGGTCCAGACGCCCTCGAGGCGTTCGATCCCGCTCGTCACCGGTAGATCGACTCGCGCGACATCGTGTAGGCCGCGCGGGCCAGCATGACCAGCCCGGCGGCCGTCACCCACAGGCCGGGGCCGTTCGTGAACACCTGGGCCGGCTCCGAGAACTGGAAGGCCCCGTTCCCGATGAGGACGACGATCCGAATGACGAACGCGAGCCAGCCGACGACGGCCAGCATGGCGAACGACAGCCAGCGGTCCAGGCCCAGCGGCCGGTCGCCGGCGGCGTACGGCAGGGCGATCAGCGCCAGCGTGACGATCCCGACCATGAACACGACGATCCCGCTGAGCTCCAAGCCGTTGCCCGAGACGGCCGGGATCCCGGACGTCCCACCGACCGTCCACCACGGCAGCACACACCCGATGACGATGGCCAGCCCGGCGATCGTCGCGAGGGTCCGACCCCGCCCCAGCGGGCGGCGCTGCATGCTCACCCGGCGGCGTCCGGCGCGTACGCCTCAGGCTTCAGGACTCCGACATAGCGCAGGTTCCGGTACAACTCACCGAAGTCAAGGCCGTACCCGACCACGAAGCTGTCCGGGATGACGAAGCCGGTGTAGTCCACCGGGATCTCGACGAGTCGACGCGCCGGCTTGTCCAGCAGCGTGCAGATCCGCAGCGAGGCCGGGTTCTTGCCGCGCAGGTAGCGGATCAGGTAGTTGAGCGTGAGGCCCGTGTCGATGATGTCCTCGACGATCAGGACGTCTTCGCCCGCGATGCTCGCCGAGAGATCCTTGAGGATCCTGACCAGGCCGGAGGATTCCGTGGACGCACCGCCGTACGAGCTCACTTCCATGAGGTCGATCCGGACCGGGATGTCGATCGCGCGCATGAGGTCCGCCATGAACGGCAGCGAGCCTTTCAGAACGGACACGAGGGTCAGGTCCCGGCCGGCGTAGTCGGCATCGATGCGCGCTCCGAGTTCGATGACCTTCGATCGGATCTCCTCCTCGGTCAGGAGGATCTCGCCGATGTCGGCGTGCAGGTCTCTGGTGGTCTTCACGGGTGGATCGCGGATCCCTCTGTACTGAGCTTGGTGGTCTTCGTCCGGCGCGCCCTGATCGGTGCCGCGTTGACGACGTCGCGTCGGCCATGCTCGGCGACCGGCTGTCCGGCGGCGATCGCGTCGTCGGCGGCGGCGGCGGTGACGTGCGGTTCGGCGACCTGGCCGGAGGTACCGGACAGCGCGTCCGCCAGCGCCAGGCGTCCGTACTTCAGCATCAGGGCGCGGAAGTCGCGGGCATAGAACAGCTTGATCTCCACGCTCGGGTAGAGCTCGCGGAGCCGGCGCAGCTTCCGGTTCTTCTTGCGCACGAGCTTCTGGCGAAGCGTGGTCATCTCCAGGTAGAGGTCGAGGTCCGGCAGGTAGAAGTCCGGCGAGAAGCTCTCGACGACATCGCCGTCGGTGTTCCACAGGATCGGGAACGTCGCCGGCTCGTACTCCCAGCGGACCGCGTAGAAGTCCAGGATCCGGGCCATCTCCGCTTCACTCGCATGGGCGAACGCAGGCGTCACCGGCCATCCGCCAGGAGCCCGCGCAGGTCGCCGTGCCAGTCCGCCAGGCAGTCGCGCATGGCCGCCACGTTCGCGGCGCTGATCGCCATCGGGTCGGCCGCGACATCGCCGGCGACGAGCGCGCGGCTGCCGCAGCCGGTGCAGTCGAGCTCGACGAAGGCCCCGTCGTCGCGATGCGCCAGGATGCGGATCCACTCAGCCGGGACGCTGGCGCCGCAGGCGGTGCACGTGGCACCGTCGGGAATGGGGCCGAGGCGATCGCCGGGATGCATCGGAGCCAAGTGTAGCCGAATCGGGGCCCCCGGCGCCCGGCCCGCCTTGCAGGCGATACCCCTGGGGGGTATCATCGGTCGGATGAGTGAATCGACCGGTCGCCGGGCGGCTGCGCTGGTGGACCCCAGCCACTTCCGCCACAGCTACTCGAAGGACAAGGCCCAGCTGGTTCGGCGCCTGTCGCGGATGGAGGGCCAGGTCCGCGGCATCGCGCGGATGATCGAGCGCGAAGAGTACTGCGTCGACATCCTCCAGCAGACGGCCGCGCTCCGGGCCGCCGTGGACGCCCTGTCGATCCTGGTCCTCGAAGACCACGTCCAGGGTTGTGTCAGGTCCGCCGCGGAGCGCGGCGAGGCCGACCAGTATGTGGACGAGGTGATCGACGTCGTCCGTCGGACGCTGGGTCGCCCGGTCCGCGGGACCACTCGTTCCAGCTAGCCCCCGTCGGGGGCAGCCGGTACTTCCGGCGCCCCGCATACGCCCGTCGGGTGGTGGTCGGGGCACACCTCGGCGTCGACGATATGCACCACGATGATCGAATCCCGAACCCGGCCGCCGATCGAGGCGCCGGAGCTGCATGCCCCGCCACCGCTCAGGGAGCGCCGGTCCGCGCCGCGCCGCGCCGAGGACCAGGCCGCCGCCCAGGAGGCGCTGCTGCTCGCACGGGCACTGGATATCCTCGCCGATGATGCCGGCGCCGAGGCTCGCCTCGCGGACCTGCTCGAACTCCTCGCTGACACCGTGGGTGCCCGGCAAGCGGCGATCGTGGCCGACGGCACGGTCCGGCGCGTGGCCGTCGGCATCGGGCCGGACGACGATCGGGCCGAGGCCCTCGCCCTCGGCGCTTGGCTGGACAGCGCAGCCCCACGAAGCGCGGCGGAGCGGGCGGCGTCGATCGCGGCGCCCATCGCGATCGCTGTGGGGTCCCATCCGCGACGCCGCCGGCGACCGCTGAGTGCGCCCAGATATGCCCAGGTGGCGGTGCCGACCGCGGGCCGGGTGACGCTCGGATTCGCCTTCGCGGACGCGGACGAGGCGTCCGAAGCCGACGTCCGGCTTCCGCGGACCCTGGCGCGGCACGCCGCAGTCGCCCTCGCACTGGTCACGGATCAGCTCGATTCCGAGCGTGAGATGTCCGCACTCCGGGCTCGGGAGACCGAACGGGCCACGTTCGTGTCGACGGTCGCCCACGAACTTCGGACGCCGCTGACCGGCCTGGCCGGGTACCTGGACCTCATCCTGGCCGGATCTGTGGACGACCCGGCCGTCCAACGCGAGTTCATGGAGCGCGGTCGAGGGATCGTCACGACGATCGCGGACCTCGTCGGCGATCTGTTGGAGCTGTCCCGGCTCGAGTCGGGTTCGATGATGATCGAATCCACGGCGTTCTCGCTGGCGGATGCGCTCACGAACGTGGCCGACGGGCTGGATGCGATCGCGATGGACCGCGGCATCGCGCTGCGAACCTCCCTTCCTCCGCGACTCCGAGCCGCCACCGGGGACCGCCGCCGCGTCCAGCAGATCGTCACGAACCTCGCCGCGAACGCCCTCAAGTTCGCGCCCGCCGGGACGGCGCTCGACCTCGCCGGCTGGTTCGATGGGTCGGTCGCCCTCGTCGCGGTGCGAGACGAGGGTGGCGGCATCGCCGCCGACGACCGGGACCGCATCTTCGAGCGGTTCTACCGGATGGCCCGGCACGACCGGATCACGGGAACCGGCCTGGGATTGCCGCTCGCTCGTGACCTGGCGCGGACGATGGGCGGCGACCTCGCCGTCGCAAGCGTGCCCGCCTCCGGTTCGACGTTCGTGCTGGCGCTCCCCGGCCCCACCACCGTTGCGCCGGACGTGGTCGCGGAGACCCTCGCGCGGGTCCTCGTCACAGAAGAGGTCGCGCTGGAGGAGCGGGCCGTCATCCGGGCGATGCGTCACCGAGCCTGACCTCGAGTTATCCACGAATCCACGTTGACGTCCGCGATTCGTGGATAACCCGGTAGACGGTCATCGCCGACCCGCGTAGCGTCCGACATCCGCACTGGGGTGGGCAGGGTAACGCGGTCCGTGAGGGGCACGAGGAGACTCGGCCGGGAACCGGATGGACCGCGGAAGACCGATCCCGAACCCTTCGTGCGAGACGATGCCGACGCCGGGAGTGGCGCCACGCGAGGACGCTCGGTACGCAGACTTCAGGAGGCGTGCCCTGGACCCGAGGCGTGAGCCACTCCCGACGCGCGTCGAGGACGTCCCGCCGCTCCCGCCGGCGGCGATCCATGCCGTGGACGCCGGTCTCGCGGCACTCCAGCTTCACCTCACCTCCCAGGCCAGGGCTGCGATCGAGGGCCACGCGCGCCTGCTGCTGACCTGGACGGCGGCGATCAACCTGACGGCCATCCGCGAGCCTGAGGCCGTCGCGACCGCCCACATCGTGGACAGCCTCACGGCGGTCGGGGTGCTGTCCGCGCGCGGCATCGCCCGGTTCCTGGACCTGGGCTCAGGGGGCGGCTATCCGGGCTTGCCCCTGGCCGCCGCCCTGCCGGCCGAACGAGTCCTGCTCGTCGATCCGATCGGCAAGAAGGTTCGCTTCCTTGAAGCGGTCATCGGGGCGACGGCGCTGTCCGCCAGCGTCGAAGCCGCCGCGATCCGCTCGGAAGCGCTGGCCGCCGATCCGCAGCACCGTGGCCGCTGGCCCGCCGTGACAGCCCGGGCTGTCGCTCCGCTCGCCGAGCTGGTGGAACTCGCGTTCCCGCTGCTCGCCCCGGGTGGGATCCTCGTGGCCTGGAAGCGGGGGGACCTGGTGGACGAGGTTGCCGCCGCGCGGCGCGCGATGACCGCCCTCGGAGGCGGCACCCTCGAGGGCGAGCCCGTCCTGGTCCCAGGACTCGAGGGCCACGTGCTGGTGATCGTGACACGTCGAGGCCGGGTACCCGACGCCTATCCGCGCGACCCGGGGGCCAGGCAACGCCGCCCGTGGTGACACGCTCGCTGCTACGCTGACCGGCGATGCGGATCGCTCTCCTGTCTGACGTCCATAGCAACCTCGTCGCCCTCGATGCCGTGCTCGACCACGTCGGCGCCGTGGATGCCGTGTGGCATCTCGGCGACATCGTCGGCTACGGCCCGGACCCTGATGGGGTGGTCGCTCGCCTGGACCAGGTGGGTGCCGTCGGCGTCCGCGGCAACCACGATGCCGCCGCGATCGGCGGGGACGAGATCGAGCAGTTCAATCCGGACGCACGGGCGGCAATGGCCTGGACCCGAGCGGCCATCGCCGACGCCACCAGGGCATGGCTGGCGGCTCTCCCCGACCGACGGACGGAGGGCGACCTGACCCTGGTCCACGGGAGTCCCCGCGACCCGACCTGGGAGTACCTGACCTCGGCGTCCAGCGCACGCGCCTCGTTCGAGCTGCTGACCACGACCCACGGCCTGAACGGCCATACGCACATCCCCCTCGCGTTCGCGCTCAAGGACGATCGGATCGACGCGCTCCAGCCCGACGACGGCGACCGGCTCGCGCTGGACGGCCTGCGGGCACTGCTCAATCCGGGCAGCGTGGGACAACCGCGCGACGGCGATCCCCGTGCGAGCTATCTCACCCTGGACACCGAAGCCGGGGCCGTCGCCTGGCACCGGGTGGGTTACGACATCGCCGCCGTCCAGGCGGCGATGCGCGAGTGCCGCCTGCCACCTCGACTGGTCGAACGGCTGGCTTACGGTGTGTAGGGTCCGCCCATGATCGGTGGGCGTCGACCGCTCCAGGGGCGCAAACCCGGTGACCGCCGGGTCCGCCTGGAGCGCCCGCACGCGCCGTACTTCCGCTACACCGGCCCGGGTCAGCTCACCGCGAAGGAGGCCGCCAGCGCCCCGACCACCCGGACGGGCAAGTGGGTGGCGTCGGTCCGGGCGCTGTTCGTGGGCCGGCCGCTCGCGTCGGAGGACGAACTCGGCGAGCGCCTGTCCAAGAAAAAGGCGCTCGCGATCTTCAGTTCAGACGCGATCAGCTCGTCGGCCTACGCGACCGAGGAGATCCTGCGCGTCCTGATCCTGGGCGGTGTGGTCGCCCTCGCCTACGGGCTGCAGGTCAGCATCGCGATCAGCGTCCTGCTGGCGATCGTGGCGTTCAGTTACCGCCAGATCTGTATCGCCTATCCGACCGGCGGTGGCTCCTACGCGGTCTCGCGCAGGAACATCGGCCGAACGGTCTCGCTGGTCGCCGCGGCGGCGCTGATGATCGACTACGTCCTGACGGTCGCGGTGTCCACGTCGTCGGCCGTGGAACAGATCATCTCCGCCGTTCCTGGGCTCATCGATTGGCGGGTGTTCATCGGGGTCGTCGCCATCGGCCTGATCACGATGGGCAACCTGCGCGGCCTGCGCGAGGCCGGCAACATCTTCGCGATCCCGACCTACCTGTTCGTCTTCTCGGCACTGCTCATGATCGCCATCGGGACATTCCGGATCGTCGTCCTGGGTGAGGGCAACGGCTACCAGGAGCAGCTCATCGGCCAGGTCGAGGGGACCCTGCAACCGCTCTCGCTCATCCTGCTATTGCGGGCGTTCGCCGCGGGCGCCGTGGCCCTCACCGGTACGGAGGCCATCGCCACCGGAGTGCCGGCGTTCAAGCCGCCGGAGTCGAAGAACGCCGCCTCCACCCTCGGCTACATGGCTGCCCTGTTGGCGATCTTGTTCGTCGGGATCACGTTCCTCGCGGTCAACTTCGGGATCACCCATATCGAATTCCCGAGCCAGACCGTCATCTCCCAGGTGGCGCGAGCCGTGTACGGCGACGGCGTCATGTTCTACCTCTTCCAGGCCTTCACAGCCTTGCTGCTGTTCCTGGCCGCGAACACGAGCTTCAACGCGTTCCCGAGGTTGCTGGCGATCCTCGCCCAGGACGGCCACATGCCGCGGCAGTTCGCGCTCCGCGGAGATCGCCTGGCCTTCTCCTACGGGATCCTGGTCCTGGGCGGTCTGGCCGCCGTGCTGGTGATCGGGTTCGAGGCCAAGACGCATGCCCTGATCCCCCTGTATGCCGTCGGGGTGTTCATC
This sequence comes from Candidatus Limnocylindrales bacterium, assembly GCA_046716225.1. Lineage (GTDB taxonomy): Bacteria > Chloroflexota > Limnocylindria > Limnocylindrales > CSP1-4 > SPCO01. The sequence goes on from JBKJXL010000225.1 coordinate 8,769, forward strand.
GACTTCACCATCAGCCAGAGCGGCATGGTCCGTCACTGGCTGCGGGAGCGGTCTCCGGGTTGGCGGCGGCGCCTGGCGATCAACGCCTTCGGGGCTACCCTGACCGGAGCCGTCGCGATCGTGGTGACCACCGTCAAGTTCACGGACGGCGCCTGGCTGGTCCTGGTCCTCATCCCGGTCCTCGTGCTGATGATGTCGTTCGTGTTCCGGCAGTACGAGGCGCAGGCCCAGGAGCTCCACGTCCGCGACGAAGGCGTCCTGCCCGGACCCCATCGCGAGCAGCGCGTCGTCGTCCCGGTCAACGGCATCAACCGGGCGGTCATCCAGGCGATCAACTTCGGCCGGGCGTTCGGGACGGACCTGCGGGCCGTCTACGTCACCGACGACATGGACGCAGCCCAGGACCTCCGCGAGCGCTGGTCGCGGCAGCTCCCGGATGTCCCGCTGGTGGTGGTCGAGTCGCCGTACCGAGCGGTCATCTCCCCCGTCGTCGCGTACCTCGACGTCCTGGACCAGGCGTGGCCCCCCGATCGGGAGGCGCCGATCACGATCGTCGTCCTGCCCGAGTACGTCGCTCGCCACTGGTGGGATCGATTGCTGTACAACCAGACCGCGAAGCGGCTCAAGGCGGCCCTGGTCGGGCGGGAGCACACGGTCATCGCCGACGTGCCGTACCGTCGCGGCCACTGACCGACCCGACGGACGGCGCCGGTGGTATCGTGACGAGCCATGTCCGATGCTCGAACCCACGCCTACCAGCGCGTCGTCGTCGCCCTTAACGGCGGGCCGAGCGATGCGCGGATCGTCCGGATCGCGGCCGACGCCACCCGCGACTCGAAGGCCGAGCTGATCGCGATCCATGTCGTCGAGATCGACTGGACGCTGCCCCTCGACGCCGACATCGCCGGTCGCTCTGAGGAGGTCCAGCGGGTCCTCGACATGGCCGAGGAAGTCGCCGAGAACGCGAAGCATCGACTGGAGTCCGTGCTGCTCCAGGCTCGCGATGTCGGCGCCGCGATCGTCGATGAAGCCACCGAGCGCGGGGCGGACCTGATCGTCCTCGGCGTGCCGTTCCGGACCCGGTTCGGCGGCGAGTTCGCCATCGGTCGCACCATCCCGTACGTCCTGCAGAACGCGCCGTGCACGGTGTGGGTCGTGCGCGAACCGATGCCCGAGGAGGCCGCCCTGTGAAGATCGTCTTCGTTGGCTGGGGCCGAGTGGGGGCTGCCGTGGCCGAGGCGTACGACGCCGGTGGACACGATGTCGTCATCGTCGATTCGCAGACGTCGGCCTTCGATCGCCTGCCGGATGCGTTCCGCGGCCGGGCCGTTCGCGGTGACGGCACCGATGAGGACGTGCTGCGCAAGGCCGGAACCGAAGGCGCCGACGTGTTCATCGCCCTGACCGAAGGCGACAACCGGAATGTCATGGCCGCCCAACTCGCCGCCGAGGCGCTCGGTGTCGCCCGGGCGATCGCCAAACTCAACGACCCCGTCCGGGCGGCCGCCTACGCCGATCTGGGCATCGCCACCCTGTGCCGGACCGGGCTCATGCTCGACAGCATCAACGACTACCTCGGCGTGCCACCGTCAGGCCTGCCCGGCATGCAGGCGCCGACCGGCCACCATCCGGGCGCGCCGCACCACGACGATCCGACGAATGGCTCGGCCGTGGCGCCGGAGGCCGCGCCTGGCGCCGTCACCGCCACCGCATCCGGACAGGAGGCCTGAGCCGTGTTCGTTCTGGTCGTCGGCGGCGGCAAGGTGGGGTACTACCTGGCCAAGGAACTCATCGAGGCGGGGCACGAGGTCGCCCTCATGGAAAAGGATCCAGCCCGGGCCCGGAGCATCGCCGACGAGATCGGGTCGATCGTCATCGGCCACGATGGCTGCGAAGGCAAGTACCTGGGCGAAGCCGGCGCCAACGGGGCCGATGTCGGCGCGGCAGGGACCGGCGACGACGAGGACAACCTGGTCATCTGCCAGATGGCCAAGCACCACTTCGACGTGCCGCGCACGATCGCGCGGGTCAATAACCCAAAGAACGAGTCGCTCTTCCGACACCTCGGCGTGGACGAGCTGATCAGCCCGACGCGGATGATCCTGGGCTCGATCGAGCAGGACATCCCGGTCCACGAGCTGCTCCATCTGGCCGCGCTCGGCGAGAACGAGCTGGAAATCATCGAAGCCCACTTGCAGTCGGGCTCGCCAGCGATCGGCAAGGCCCCGCGCGACCTGGCCATCCCCGAAGGCTGTTCGCTGTTCGCGGTCATCCGCGCCGGGGTCGCGACGCCACTGCGCCCGGACACCGTGATGCTGGAAGGGGACAAGATCATCGCCATCGGCAAGCCGGAGTGCACGGACGTGCTCCACTACCAACTCATCGGCGACACCGAGATCACCGAGACCGCCGGGGCCTGAACGCGCGCGCCGGGGGCGCGACGGGAGGTCGGCCAGGCCGCTCGGCCGGGGACGTGCCAGATCGGGGAGGGAGCCAGGCCTGC
>JBKJXL010000226.1:0-2942 GCA_046716225.1 Candidatus Limnocylindrales bacterium
GGCCACGGCCGATCGGGATGAGCGCGTCGATCGCCTTGATTCCGGTCTGGACCGGCGTGTCCACGCCCTGCCGGACGATGACGCCCGGGGCGATCCGCTCCACCGGCCGCGTGGCAGTCGCGGCGATCGGGCCCTTGCCGTCGATGGGGCGACCCAGCGGGTCCACGACGCGCCCCGTCGTTTTGACGATGTCGCCTTCCTTGATCCCGGTCGCGTTGCCGAGGATGACGGCACCGACCGTCTCCTCTTCCAGGTTGAGGGCCATGCCCATCAGCCCGTTTGGGAACTCGAGCATCTCGGAGGCGACTGCGTCAGCCAGGCCATAGACCTGGGCGATCCCGTCGCCGACCTCGACGACGGTCCCGACGCTGCGGGTCTCCGCGACCGCGTCGAACGAATCGATCGCCGACTTGATGATGCTTGTGATCTCGTCAGAACGGATGGCCATGGTGCTCAGATCTCCTAGAGGGCGCCCGAAACGAGCTGATTCCGCAGTCGCTCCAGGCGGCCCCGGACGCTTCCATCGATCAGGCGGTCGCCGACCTGGACGACGAGACCACCGAGCAGGCTCGGGTCCTCGTGCACGTCGAGTTCGACGCGACCACCGGTGAATGCTTCGAGTCGTGAAGTGAGGGCGGCGACCTCGTCGTCGCTCAACGGGGCTGCCGCGGTCGCGCTGGCGATGGTGATGCCCTTGTGGGCGTTGTCGAGGCGGCGGAACTCCGATGCGACCCGTGGCACGTCCTCGATCCGACCACGCCGGAGCATGAGCTGGATGAGGTTGGTCACGGGCTGGCTGACGACCGGTCCGAACGTGGCGCTCACGGCGGCCGCGCGCGTCTCGAGCGGGATCGCCGGGTTGGACAGCGTCCGCCCGATGGCCGCCTGACCCACGATGGTCGCAGCGGCGCCGAGCTCCCGGCGCCAGTCGTCGACCGTGCCGTCACGCTGGGCGACCTGGAAGGCCGCTTCCGCGTAGCGTCGTGCAGCCGAGTCGCGTTTCGCCATCAGTTCTTCGCGTCCCCGATGGCCGAACTGCTGAGGAATTCGTCGACGAGACGGCGCTGGCGATCGTTGGTCATCGATTCGCCAACGACGCGACTCGCGGCGAGAAGCGCCAGGTCGGCTACCTCCGCCCGGACATCGGCGATGGCGCGAACCTTCTCGGCCTCGATCTCGGCGGCGGCGCGAACGCGCATCCGCTCCAGCTCGTCCTTGGTCGCGGCGATGTCGGCATCGCGACTCTCCTGGGCGACCTTCTGGGCACGCGTCAGGATGTCGTTCGCCTCACGACGGGCCTCGGCCAGGGTCGCGACACGCTCCGCCTCAGCGTTCTCTCGATCGTGACGAGCCTGCTCGGCGTCCTTGAGGCCCTGTTCGATGCGCGCCTTTCGATCGGCGAGCATGGCCGAAACGGGCTTGAACGCGAACGCCCAGATGATCGCGAGGAAGAGGATGAAGTTGAGCGCGCTGACGATCACCCAGAACAGGTTGATCTGGAACAGCGTCTCGGGAACGGCACCCTCTTCGGCGGCCAGCTGGATGACGGTATGGCCCGCGCCGGCGGCGACGGCCAGGATATCCACCGGGACTAGGCCGGCTGGATGAAGATCGCGAGCAGGCCGACGACGATCGCGAGGACGCCGAGGCCCTCAGCGAAGGCCGCGAGGATGATCGCGATACCGCGGATCTGGCCAGCGGCATCGGGGTTGCGCCCGATCGCCGCTGCGGCCATGCCGCCCAGGATGCCGATGCCGATGCCCGGGCCAAGCACGCCAAGGGCTGCGAGTCCGGCGCCTGTGTAATCCATCGTGTGTCTTCCTCCTACTCCCCGTGCCTGCGGCGCGGGTCCATTGGGACCGTGGTGGGCAGCGTCTGCGCGACGCGTCAATGAGCGGGCTGGGGAACGGCCTCCTGCCCGTGGAACGCTTCCATCGCTTCGTCGGCGACGTGACCTTCCTCGTGATCGTGGCTCTCGATGGCCAGGACGAAGAACATGAGGGTCAGGATGCTGAAGATGAGCGCCTGGATCGCATTGAGCATGACCTCCAGGCCCAACAGCCCGACCGGGACGAACGCGAGTGTCAGGGCCGTGATCACGCCGAGCGCGACCTCGCCACCGTAGATGTTGCCGAAGAGTCGCATGGAGAGCGTGATCGGCTTGACGAACTCGAGCATGAGTTCCACGAGACCCACGAACAGGGCGATCCCGCCCGCCGCGATGCCGTTCTTGAACTCGTACAGGGGAAAGAACTTGCCGGCGTATCCGCGGAATCCGAGACGGCGGAAGCCCTCGAACTCGAAGTAGACGAAGCTGACGAGCGCGAGCCCGAGCGTCACGTTGACGTCGCTCGTCGGCGCCCGGAGGAACTCCACGCGCCCGACCGGCGGGACGAGCCCACTCCAGTTGCTGAACAGGATGAGCAGGAAGAACGCGGCGAAGAGCGGGATGTACGGCTTGGCGGCCGCGCCGGCGATGCCGACCCCGAAGTCGCTCAGGAACTCGTAGAACCACTCGAACACGTTCTGGCCGCGGCCGGGGATGAGCTTCGAGCCGCGGACCATCAGGATCGAGACGATCAGGACGATCGCCATGACGATCCACATAGTGAAGATGGTGTTGCTGATGCTCGGCCAGAACACGATCAGCTCGTTGGCCGGCGGCTTCACCGAGCCTTCGGGCGACCAGACCGGCAAGGGCGCCGGGAACTACAGCGTGCCCTCGATGAAGCAGACCGGGAAGGCGCACTCCTGACCGGACTCGCCGTGCTTGGGAAACGGTGGCTGCAGGATGAGGGCGATGATGTTGAAGACGATCACGCCGCCGATCAGGAGGAACCAACGCGACGACAGCCGACGCCCGGACTTGGGCGGGGGTGTGGCGGCCTCCGCGACGTCGCGGGGATCGACCTGTTCGCTCGACACGCTACTCCACACACAGG
>JBKJXL010000227.1:0-3386 GCA_046716225.1 Candidatus Limnocylindrales bacterium
GTTCGGCGACCGCGTCCTGACCTGGACCGCGGAGCTCATCCGATCCACCCTGCGCGGTTCCGACATCCCGGCCCGCTACGGCGGCGATGAGTTCGCGATCATCCTGCCCGAGACCAACGGCGACGACGCCGGACGGGCCGCCGAACGCATCCTGGAGGCGTTCCGCGAGCGCTCGTTCGTGGGGGAGCAGCGCGGGCCGGTGCCGATCGCCGCCTCGATCGGGGTGGCCACCTTCCCAGCGGATGGCCGGACCGGCACGGACCTCATCGCCGCCGCGGATCGGGCGCTGTACCAGGTCAAGCGAGACGGCGGCCACGACGCCGCCACGGCCGGGGACGCCGCGGCGTAAGCGGCCGCACCCGGCCCGGTAGGCCGCGCCCGGCCTGGTTCCCCCGGACGAGCCTGCCGATCGACTACGTGGTGGATGTCGGGCGCAATACCTGGGTGGGTCGAGCGATGAGCGGCCGTTGTCACACGTTCGACTGAGCGACCCACGCTCGGATCCCTGCCGATCGCCGCCAGCCCTGGGACCGCGCACCGGCCTGGACCGCGCCGAAGGTGCACGACCTGGATGATCGGCAGGAAGCTGGGGCCTGCCGCTGGAGTGAGGTACCCCAGTACGAACGTACGGGTCGCCCATGACCCTCTGTACCCCCGCCCACGGGTAGACGAACGCCCGTTCGAGTCCCACACTTCGATCCCGAGGTGACCCAACCAAACGCGACCCCACGACACCGCGCGGACCCGCCGGATCGCACGATCCGCCGGGCATGGGCCCTCCTCTCCGGCGCGTTCGCGCTCCTGGCCCTGGTCGTCGTCGGGCGCCTGGTCGCGGGCGGTGCGCAGCCGCTCGACTGGCTCATCATCGGACTCCTCGGGCTCGTCGGCGTGGCCGCGATCCGCCACCGCCAGGCGGCACTCGCGCTCGAATCGGGGCGTCGGGGCGAGGCGGAGTCCTTCGCCCGGATCCTCTCCGGGCTGTCCCGCTCCGTCTCGCCGGACGCCATCGTGCGGGCCATCGTGGAGGAGCTGGGATCCGCGACGGGCGCCGACCACGTGGTGGTCGTTCGCCGCCGGCCCGATGCCATGGTCCTGGAGGCGACCCTTACCAGCGCGCGGCCGGGTGTCCCGGACTCGTCCACGATCCTGCCGATCGGCGATCTGATGGACCGTCTCGATCTCGACCAGACAGACGTCCGCGAGTCGGAACCCATCGCGATCCCGGTCGTCCCGGCGTCCGTCGGGATCGTCGATGCGCGCGAGCCGGTGCTCGTCGGCGCCGGCGCCGCCGTAGGCGCAACCAGGGCCGCTCGTACCGTCGACGCCGTGGCGGGCGGTCCACCCCGCCCCACGCTCCGATTCCGTGGCGGCCAGGCCTGGGCCGGGCTCGCCTCCCTGGTCGGCGCCGGCGGTGCGGGGCCCGCCCTGGACGACCTGGAGGCAGGGTCCCGCGTACCGTCACCCGACCGGGCAGTCGCGGACCGGATCGCAGCCCGGGTCCGCCGGACCTATGGGCTCAGCCACACGCTGGCCGCGCCGCTGACCTCGGAGCACGGCGTCATCGGGGCGATCGTCATCTCGCGACGAGTCGCCGATGCCTGGCCGGCTGCGACGCGGCGCATCCTGGGTGGTGCCGCGCTCGAGGCGTCCACGGCGCTGGCACGCGTGTACTCGCACCGGGCCGCGGAGGCCCGGGCATCCACCGACGCGTTGACCGGCCTGCCCAACCGCCGCTACTTCGACGAGTTCTGCGGCTTGCTGGCCCGCCGCCGCCGCGCGGAAGACGCGGTTGGCGTCCTGATGGTCGATATCGACCTGTTCAAGCGTCTCAACGACAGCTACGGGCACGACACCGGCGATGTCGTCCTGCGTGCCGTGGGCGGCGCCATCATGTCGGCCGTGCGCGAAGACGACGTCCCGGCGCGATACGGCGGTGAGGAGTTCGTGGTCCTGCTGCGCAACCCGAGTCGTGAGATCGCCCTCGAGGTGGGCGAACGTGTCCGTTCGGCGGTGCGCGATCTGGACCTGCGCGATCTTGGTGTCTCGAAGGTCACCGTCTCGGTCGGCGTCGCGGTCGCGCGACTGCCCGACGAGCCGATCGCCGACATCATCAAGGCCGCCGACCGGGCGCTCTATCGCGCCAAGCGCGCGGGCCGCGACCGGGTGGTCGCCGCCTGACCCGGTCGCGCCCGGACCCGGCTACCATCCCCACGTGCCCCGCTCGACCACCACCGGCCGGACCGACGACGCCCCGAACCTGACCAACGCGGATCTCGGCCGCATCTTCCACGACATCGGCGACATGCTCGAGATCAAGGGCGAGCTCGTATTCAAGACGGTCGCCTATCACCGCGCGGCGGATGTCATCGAGCGCAGTCCGGTGGACCTGGTGGCCGCCTACCGGGTGGGGAAACCGCCGCGACTGGCGGGTGTCGGTCCGGCCATCGGCGATAAGATCGACGAGCTGGCACGCACCGGCCACCTGGCCTACTACGATCAGCTGGCCGCCGAGATCCCGCCCGGCCTCGTCGCGATCCTGAAGATCCCGGGCGTCGGGCCAAAGACGGTCCGCCAGCTCCATCTGGAACTCGGGATCAGCTCCGTGGAGGACCTCCAGGCTGCCGCGGAGGCGGGCCGGCTTCGGACCATCCGCGGCCTGTCCGGCAAGACCGAGGGCCAGATCCTCGATGCGATCGCCCGGATCGAGATCCGCGCATCCCGGATGCTCCTGGATCGGGCAGCCGAGCTGGTGGATGGCCTGATCGTCACGCTCGACGGCACACCCGGCCTCCTGGGGCTGACGCCGGCCGGTTCGTTCCGACGCCGGCGTGAGTCGATCGGCGACCTGGACCTGCTCGCCGAGACGGCCGACGGCGCGGCCATCATCGAGCGGTTCGTGGATCAGTCGGCGACCGAGGAGGTCATCGGCCGCGGCAGCTACAAGGCGGCGATCCGGTTGCGCGGCGGCCCGCAGGTGGACCTGATGGTCGTTCCGCCCGGACAAGGCGGCACGTACGGCATCCACTTCACCGGGTCCAAGGAACACAACGTCCGCCTTCGCGCGATGGCCCGCGACCAGGGCTGGAGCCTGTCCGAGAAGGGGTTCCTGCGGATCGGGGAGGACGGCGAACCACGCACCGGCGACGCCGCCGAGCTCCGGACCTTCGCGACCGAGACGGAGGCGTACGGCTTCGTCGGCCTCCCGTTCATCGAGCCCGAGCTGCGCGAGGAAGCCGGCGAGTTCGAGGCCGCCCTGGCCGGTACGCTGCCACAGCTGATCGCGCTGGCCGACCTGCGCGGCGACCTTCACAGCCTTTCCGAGTGGTAGGACGTCTCGTTCCAGATCGAGGTCATGGGCTAGGCCGCCAGGCGCCGCGGCTACGCCT
>JBKJXL010000228.1:0-4038 GCA_046716225.1 Candidatus Limnocylindrales bacterium
CGACCCGACCCGACCCGACCCGACCCGTCCCGACCCGACCCGACCCGACGATATCTGCTCAGAGCCCGAGATCCCCGCAACATCACGCGCTCAGACGTCTACGTTCGGGCTCTGAGCGGAGATCAAGGCCCAGTTTCGGTCCGACGTGCACGATTCACAGGCTCTGAGCAGAACAGGCGGCGCGGCGGCGCGACCAGGACCATCGGGTCATCCCCGCCGTTTCGGTCTGGCTGGTAAGGTTGCGACTGGCCGAACCTCCTCATCGAGGACGGGGGACCCAACCCGACTGGGGCGAATCGCACTTCACGCGACGGCGATCCCAACGCCGAGCCCGACAGCTCACCTCGCAGGCCACGCGGGCGCTTCGAGGTACGTGGTGTTCAGGCCGTCACTCAGTCCATCCGCCGGTCGGCGCGAGACAGGGCGGAATCTCGCCCTCGACATGGTCGGCTCGATCGGTGTCGGCGTGAGCCTGGCGCTCGTCGTCTCGCTGCTCCCCACCATCGCCCGCCGCGGCGGCCTCGATCCCATCGGTCTCGCGGCCCTGGCGGCGGCCCCCTTCATCGCCAACCTCCTCGGCGCGTTCGCCGGTCGCGTCGGGCCGCGATCCGCGCGCCAGATGGCCGCGATCCGCGTGATCGGCGCGGCCTCACTGCTGCCACTGTTCGTGCTGCCCACGCCACCGGTCATGGTCGCGGCCGGTATCGTCTTCTGGGTCAGCCTGTCGCTGAGCAGCCCATTCCAGCTTCGACTCTGGGGGGCCATGTATCCAGCTCGGCTGCGCGGTCGGATCGTCGGGTCGTTGGGCATGGGCCGCTCTGCGGCGATGGCGATGGCGTCGCTCGCCGGCGGAGTCATCGCCGACTGGATCGGCGGCCCGGCCGTCATCGCCCTCGGTGGCCTGATGGGCGCGGCCTGCGCGATCGCCTATACGGGACTGCGCGCGCCCGCCGCGTCCGAACCGCCGCGCTTCTCGGCGCGCGACTCCATGCGATCCATCCGCGGACGCCCGGTCCTGGCGCGGATCACGCTCGCGCAGGGCTTCTACGGCGGCGGGCTGGTGGCCGCGATCCCGCTGTATGCCCTGGTCTACGTGGACCGTCTCGACCTCAGCCTCGGCGACGTCGGCCTGATCGGCGTGCTCGCCGCCGTCTCGACCACGGTCTCATTCCTGCTGTGGGGCGAGGTGGTGGATCGCGCGGGATCGATCGTGGCCCTGCGCCTGGGCGCCCTGTTCGGCTTCGCCTCGCTGGCGATCTACGCGTTCGCCCCGAACGTGGCCTTCCTGTGGGTCGCCGCCATCGCTGGCGGTGCCGCCGGAGCTTCGATCGATGTCGGCTGGGCAGCCATCGTCAGCGAACACACGTCGATGGCCTCGCGCTCGGCGGCCGTCGCGGGGATGAATGCCATCACCGGCGCGCGCGGCATCGTCGCCGCCTTCGCGATGAGCGCCCTGCTCCAGCTCGGTGTGCTGAACGTGACCGGCGGCCTGATCGTGTGCACGGTGGTGACCGGGATCGGCGTGATCCTGTATGCCCGGACGGACGTGACGGCGATCGCGGCCGCCCACGTGCTCGCGCACTCGACCCCGAGCCCGACCACGGCGCCCGCTGGGTCCGAGTCCGCCGCCGCCTGATCAGCCGGCCGCGGTCGCTGCCCGCCGGTACGATGGCGGCCATGCGACTGACCGACTGGGAAGAACAGCGGCTGCTGGTGTTCAGCGCGGCCGAGCTCGCTCGTCGACATCGGGACGCCGGACTCCTGATCAACGCGCCCGAGGCGATCGCCCTGATCTGCGATGCCATGTTCGAGGCGGCTCGAGCCGGGCTGTCGTACGACGCCGTGGAAGACGCGGGGTGCATCGCGGTCGATCCATCGGAGGTGATGACAGGCGTTCGTGAGCTGGTCGATGAGGTCCGTCTGGAAGTGGTGATGGGCGATGGGACGCGGCTCGTGGTGCTGCTGGATCCGATCGGTCGGCCTGGGCTGGCGAGGGATCCCGACGGACCTGGGGCGATCCACCCGGCCGTCGCGGACCCGATCGTGCCCCCGGAAAGCGCGATCGTCGAGCTCGAAGTCCGCAGCGAGTCGATGCGCGTGATCCGTGTCTCCTCGCACTACCCGTTCCATCGCGTGAACCCGCGCCTCGTCTTCGATCGTGCCGTCACCGAGGGGTATCGCCTGGATCTGCCCGCTGGGGCATCGATGCGCTGGGGCCCGGGCGAGACCCATAGCGTTCGGCTGATCCGCTTCGGCGGCGAGGCTGGCGAGGCTGGCGAGGCTGGCGGATCGTGAGTGCCCGTCTCTCGCCGGACGAACGACTGGCTCGATACGGGCCGTCCACCGGCGATCGAGTTCGTCTGGGCGACACCGACCTGTGGGTGAAGGTCGGCGACGACCGCCAGGCGCCCGGCGATGAGCCGATCTGGGGCTACGCCAAGACGATCCGCCATCGGATGACCCAGGGGTCGGCCGGTCCCTCGGAACTCGATGCGGTCGTGGCGGGCGTGCTGCTGCTCGATCCCGTGCTCGGGTGCGTGAAGGCGGACATCGGGATCAAGGACGGCCGGATCGTCGGTGTCGGGCGGGCGGGCAGCAGCGCGATCAGTGACGGGATCGAACTGGCGATCGGCCCGCACACGCGGCCCTACATGGGCTACGGCCTTATAGCCACGCCGGGCGCTGTCGACAGCCACGTCCACCTCATCAGCCCGGAGTTGATCCCCGCCGCACTGTCCGGCGGCGTGACCACGCTCATCACGGCTGGCTTCGAGGAGCCGCCCTGGGCGATGGAGCGGATGCTGAAGGGTCTCGATGGCTGGCCGCTCAACATCGGGCTCCAGGCCGGAGCGCGGGCCGAGGATGATTCGAGCCTCGACGCGCTCCTGGACGCCGGCGCCTGCGGCTTCAAGATCCATGAGGACTACGGCGCCTATCCCGAGATGATCGACCACGTGCTCCGGTTCGCCGACACCCATGACGTCGCCGTCTCGCTGCACACGGACGGTCTGCACGAGTCGGCCGAATTGGAGGACACGATGGCGGCCATCGCCGGCCGGACGGTCCACGCCTACCACGTGGAGGGGAGTGGCGGCGGGCACCTGCCCGACCTCCTTGGCCTTGTGCGCGAGGCGAACATCATCTGTTCGTCCACGACGCCAACGGTCCCGTTCGGCGTGAACGCCGCCGCCGAGCAGATCCCGATGATCGTCCTCAACCATGGGGCATCGTTCGGTGTCCCCGACGACATCGCGCTCGTCGCCGAGCGGGTCCACGCAGCGACGATGGCCGCCGAGGGTCCGCTCCACGAGCTCGGCGCCATCGGGATCGTCAACTCCGACTCGCAGGGCATGGGCCGGATGATGGAGACGCTCCGGCGGACGATCCAGCTGGCCCACGTGATGCGGGCGTGGCGCGCGACCGAGGCTGGTCGGGGTCATCCGGGCCTGCCGGTCGATCCCGACGACGCCTTCGATTCGACCGATCGCGTGCTGCGCTACCTGGCCAAGGTCACCATCGAACCGGCGATCACGCATGGGATCGCGGACCACGTCGGGTCGCTCCAGCCGGGACGGTTGGCCGACATCGTCCTGTGGAGTCCCGCCTACTTCGGCGTGAAGCCCGAGTTCATCCTGAAGGCCGGCTATCCGGCGTGGGGCCCGCTCGGCGACGGTAACGCGACGGTGGAGCGCGCCGAACCGACTCGCTACCGGCCGGACTTCGGCGGTTCCGGCGCGGCGGCCGCCAGTCTGTCCGCGACCTTCGTGTCGGCGCAAGGGGCGGCGGGCGCAGCCTCGACCGCTCGCTGGGGAGCCGGCGGGCGACGCGTGATCGCAATCAACGGGACCCGCGGCCTGACCCGAGCGGACCTTGCCCGCAATCGCGCGACGACGCCGATCGAGATCGACCCGCGCCAGGGCCACGTGACGCTGGCTGGACGGCCACTCCAGGTGGCGGCCGTCGACGAGCTGCCGCTGAACCGGCGGTACATCCTTCGATGACGACCAGCGTCAGGCCCAGATGTCGCCGATCGTGAAC
>JBKJXL010000229.1:0-3792 GCA_046716225.1 Candidatus Limnocylindrales bacterium
CTCGAGGGTCGCGCCGTGCGGCTCGCCGACCTCACGCAGGCCGCGCCGGATCGTCGTCGCCGAGGCCCCCGTGGCTCGCGCCACCGCAGCCTGGCCGCCCCGCCCCGCGGCGAGCGCCTCGGCCCCGAGCAGGAGCCGCCGGACACGCTCGTCGAGGGCCGCCGCCAACGCCCCGTAGCGCGTCCGGATGGCAGCCTCATCGATCACACCCGGAGCATACCGAACCCGCTTTCACATGTCACGTTATTACGTCACATGTCCTTAGGTCCGGCCGGATGGCCGCCTCAGTCGAAGCGCCTGGACGACCCGCAGATCATCAGAACAGCGGCACCGCCGGGACCCAATCCGGGCGATATGGGTCGTAGAACTCGTTGACCTCGGCATGGTCGAGGTAGTAGCGGTGGTAGAAGTCGAGCTTGTCCCGGTCGATCTCGACCCCGAGGCCCGGTCCGGTCGGGAGCTCGAATGCCCCGTCGCGGTATTCCCACGGACGGGTGATGATGTCGTCCGACTGATCGTGGTAGTGGCTGTCGATCGCGTAGTTCAGGTTGGGCAGTGAGCATCCCAGGTGAACCATCGCCGCGGTTGAGATCCCGAGCTCGCGGTCGCTGTGCATCCCGACACCCAGGCCGAACGCCTCGGCCACGGCTGCCATCTTCTGGTTCGCCCGAAAGCCGCCCCAGAAATGGACGTCGGCGAGGATCACGTCGACGCTCCGCATCCGGATCCCCGGAGCTAACTGGTCGGGGCCGATCAGGCACATGTTCGTCGCGAACGGGATCTGGATGGCGGCGCGAGCTTGGCTCATGCCCTCGAGCCAGGTGCACGGGTCCTCGAGGAACTGGAGGTCGAAGCCGTCGGCGATGAGTCGGCGTCCGACCCGGATCGTCGTCTCGACCGACCACCCCGCGTTCGGGTCCCACACGAGCGGATCGTCGGGGAAGCGATCGCGCAGGAGCTTGAGCGCGGCGTACTCCTCGAGGGGCGGGAAGACACCGCCCTTGAGCTTGTGGACCCGGTGGCCGTTGCGCTCCTTCAGCTCGATCGCCCGCTCCAGGATCCGCTCCGGGCTGTCCACGGCCGCCAGTCGCCCATCGCTCGATGGGTACCGGTAGAACAGGTACGAGGCGACCGACACCCGCGGGCGGACGGCGCCACCGAGCAACGATGCGACTGGCCGACCGAGAGCCTTGCCCGCGGCATCGAGGCAGGCCATCTCGAGACCGCCGCGGACCACCGCCGGCACGGTCGTCTCGTAGCCCGTGTTGAACACGCCGAGACGGAACTGGAGCAAGCCGGTCTCGAGTGGATCGAGGCCGACCACGAACGACTTGGCCACCTCGAGGGCGTGCAGGGTCCCAGCGCCGCCGTAGGTCTCACCGATCCCGACGATCCCCTCGTCGGTGATGAGCTCGATGATCGTGCGGGTCGTGCCGGTTTCGATCCCCATGCTCCAGCGCCACGGCGCCTCCGCGGGGACGGTGACCGGCGTGGCGCGGAGATCGACGATCTTCATGGGACTCCTCTCAGGTTGGTTGGATCGGCGCTCAGACGTCGTAGATCCGCGCGAGGATCCCGCCGTCGACGAGGACGTGGGAGCCGGTGACGAACGACGCGTCATCCGAAGCGAGGAAGACGGCGACCCGGGCGATCTCGTCGGAGCTCGCGATCCTCCGCACGGGGTATTCGCGCTCGATCCGCCCGCGGAATGCGACCGGGTCCGGCTGTGAAGCGAAGTACTGCTGGTTGAGATCCGTATCGACGTCCCCGGGGCAGATCGCGACGACCCGGATGCCGTCGGCGGCGTAGGCGATCGCGGTCGCCCGGGTGAACCCGAGGATCCCGGCCTTGGTCGCGGCATAGACCGGCAGGAGCGGGTCGCCGACCAGCCCGAGGACCGACGAGAGGTTGACGATGACCCCCCGGCGACGGGCGAGCATCGCCGGAAGGACCGCCCGGCTGAACAGGAACGTCCCCAGGAGGTTCGTGTCCACCACGGCATGGAAATCAGCCACCGTCTGCTCCAGGAGACGCGCCTCCCTCTGGATCGCGGCGTTGTTGACGAGAACGTCGAGCCGGCCGTCGTGACCGGCGAGGACGGTCTCGACGATCTCCCCGACGCGGCGCTCGTCGGACACGTCGCCGGCGAGGAATGCGGCACGTCCGCCTGCCGCCTGGACGTCCGGACGGGCGGCGATCTCGGCGACCGCGGCTTCGCCCGTCGTCAGGTCGCGGCCG
Organism: Candidatus Limnocylindrales bacterium; assembly: GCA_046716225.1. Taxonomy (GTDB): domain Bacteria; phylum Chloroflexota; class Limnocylindria; order Limnocylindrales; family CSP1-4; genus SPCO01. Next base: position 2,239 of record JBKJXL010000229.1, read on the forward strand.
GTCGCGACGACGCTCGCCCCTTCCGCCGCAAATGCTGCGACGATCGCCTTGCCGATCCCGCGCGAACCACCGGTCACGATCGCCACTCGTCCGTCGAGTCTGCCCATCGAGCTCACTCCCCGTCCACCCGCCCATCGGCTGCCACGCCACTCACCGACGTCAGTCCTTCGTAGGCGATGAAGCGGACCTCGGTCTCGAAGACCTCACCCGGTTCGAGCGTCCGATGTCGACCGGCCGCAATCGCCTGGTCGAGGCGGGCCGGGTAGGAGGTCCACGCCTCGAGCGCCAGGGCGTAGATCCCTCGCCAGCCTCCGTAGACGCCCCACAGCCAGACCACGGGCAGGACGGCGGGGTCGAACGACATCGCGAAGCCCGACCGGGTATCCGGGTCCGTCACCGCCAGCCAGCCCGCGGACAGGCCGTCGAGGTAGGCGAGTTCCCAGCTCGGCGGGTCCGGCGGCCGGGCGACCGACAGGTCGATCGACCCGCCCTGGCGGAGCGGCAGCCGCGGCCAGGCGAAGCGCGTCCCGGGCGCGACGTCGAGCTGCGGGTGACCCTCCGCGAACACGCCTTCCATCGCCGGGACCTGGATCCGCGCTCCCGGCCGGATCGCGAGTCCGGGATGGATCCCCCACATGAAGTCAATCGGCTCGGGACCCACGTTGGTCAGGCGGTGATGCGAGCGGAGGATCGCCTCGTCAGCCCGGAGCTCCATCCGTCGCTCGATTCGAAGCGGTGTGATGATCCCGCCCGCGCCGAGATCGACGACGGCCCGCTCCGGCCCCTCCTCGACCACGCGCGCCGACCAGGCCTGTGACCAGTACTCGCCGAGGAACGGGAGTTGCTCGCCGTTGACCAGGCACGGATGGCCGGTCGGCGCCACCTCGTCGATGCCCCCCGTCCACCAGTCGTCGACGTTCGACCCGAAGACCGGCGGCCGAACGTCGAACCGGGGATGGTGGTAGAGGAGGTCGCGGCTGGCGCGCTTCGAGACGAACTCCGTGATCTTCGCGCCGTGCCCGGGCAGGACCGTCACACGGAGCCGGTCGTTCTCCAGGACGAGCGCCTGAAAGCCGCGGTATGACCAGTCGCCGCTCACGGTCGCGCCTCCGCCGAACGCCGCTGGGATCACTCCCCGTCCCTCATCCGAGGACCTCGGCGGCAGCTGCCGCGGCTGCCGCGGCCGTGCCGTCGATCTCGTCCGGTCCATGCGCCGCCGACACGTACCATAGCCCGCGGGGCGTCGCATGGACGCCGTGGTGGAGGAGGCGCTCGATGAACCGGGCGTGGACCGCCGGCTTGCCGCTCGCGCGGTCGCGGACCGACTTGACGTCCTCTGGCTCGTCGACGCCGGTGTGAACAATCGGGCCCGCGCGCCGCACGGTTAGGCGCGGCGAGGCCGAGGCAAGACCCCTGGCGAGGCGCTCCCCGAGCTCGTTGAGCCGCGGGTAGATCTCCGCCTCGTGGTCGCGCAGGTGGCGCAGGGCCGCCCCCGCGGCGGCGGGGGCGCGGGGGGTGGCGGTGGACGTTGCGTTGGGGTGTGTGATTAACAAA
>JBKJXL010000230.1:0-2820 GCA_046716225.1 Candidatus Limnocylindrales bacterium
CCCGCTGGATCGAGATCGCGCAGTCGACGCCTGAGCGAGCCGACTCGAAGGCCGCGAAGAACCCATCGCCGGTCGAATTGACGATCTCCCCGCCCCCGCTCGTCACGATCTTGCCCTCGGCGAGCCGGATGAGCGCCAGCGCGGGTTGTGGCGAGCGGCCACGCTCGTGTGCGTCCCGAAGCGCTGCCTCGGCGCCCTTGAAGTCGCCCTTGAGCCGGCGGATGTCGCCGATCGCGTAGAACCCGTCCGCCTGGGGTGGCGTCGCGTTGAATCGTCCCAGCTCGATCGTGGCGCGTTCGAGTTCCTGTTCCGCGCTGTCCCAGGCGCCGGTCACCGCCGCGACTTCGGCTCGATGGACGCGGCAGACCCCAGGGAAGCCGGCGAGCGACTGGCGATCGTAGTAGCGCTCGGTCGCCTCGATCCACTCACTCGCCCGTCGGTAGTCCGTCAGATCCCGGCAGGCGCTGATCATGCGACAGGCGGTGACGCCGCTCGTGAACGGCGACAGCTCCCCGTTGACGGCCGCGAACGACGCCTCTTCCATGAGCGCGACCCCATCCGAGGTCGCCCCGGACGCGATCTTGAGCGAACCCAGGTTGATCATGGCGAAGGCCTTCAGGTCCGCGTCGGAAGCCCGCTCCCCGATCGCGACGGCCTCATCGGCCAGCGCCAGGGCCCCATCCAGGTCGCCTGCCGCGGCCGTCATCTCGCTTCGCAGAAGTGCCAGATAGCCGTGCACATAGGTGTTGCCGGACGGGCCGACGAGTCGTTCCCCACGACGGATCCATCCGGATGCGATGGCGAGCTTCCCGACGTACGTGTACTCGCGTGCCACGTTGACGGCGAGGTAGGCGGCCCGCGCGGTGTCGCCTTCGATCTCGTACGCCTTGAACGCACGTTCCTTGGCGCCAAGCTCGGCATCGGGGTGGGCCGAGAAGAACGCCGCCTGCGCCAGCCCCTCAAGATCCTGGCCGCCCAGTATTCCCTGGGTGTCCGCCAGGACGAACTGGTCGTACGCCTCTACCCAGGCGTGCCGTTCCAGGGCGTCCCGACCGGATCGGATCGGATCCGGGACGATGGAGATAGGTGGCGTGGTCTCGCTCATCGGGTCGCCATTGTGCCACTTGCCGACCGCGACGCCGGCGTCAAGATCAGACTGCCAGGGCGGTCAGATAGTCGAATGCGCTGGCGATGTCGTCGAACGGCGCTGTCGCATCGTCCTGCTCGGCGATATACCACTCCACGCCGGCAGACCGACCGGCTGCCACGATCGCCGGGAAGTCCAGGGTCCCCTGTCCGGCCGGCTCGTCGCGGAAGTCCGGTCCAGGGCCGCGATCCTTCATGTGCAAGGTCCTGACGCGGCCCGCCACCCTGTCGATCAGCTCGGCCGGGTCTTGACCGCCGACTGCCGCCCAGTAGACGTCCAGCTCGAGCTCTACCTCGGGCGCCAACTCCTCGAGCAGGGCGGCCCAGATCGTCGTCCCGTCGAGTGGCGCGAACTCGAACGAGTGGTTGTGATATCCGAAGCGGATCCCGTGGCCGCCGAAGAGCCGCGCCAGTTCCCCGAGTTCTGCCCCGAAGCGCCGCACGTCGTCCGCGGTCGCGCGATCCGCGTCCGGCATCCAGGGCACGATGACCTTGGGGCAGCCGATCTCAGACATCCGGCCTACCGCCGTGCCGGGATCCGCTCTGAGGCTGTCGATGCTCTCGTGGGCCGCGACGACCTGGAGTCCGGCGGCCTCGAGCAGACCTGCCAGTGCGTGCGCGGGTATGTCCGGCAACCCGGCGACCTCGACGGCGCGATACCCGGCATGGGCGACCGCGTCCAGGGTCCCGCGAATGTCGGACGCCGCCTGGTGGCGGACCGTGTAGAGCTGGAGGGCGATCTGGTCGACATGCATCTGTGCACGATAGGTCATCCGCGAGGGGCCGGATGCCGTAGCCTGCGCGGATGACCCCGCTCGGCCTCGGCATCGTCGGTACCGGCAACATCGCCGGCGGGTACGCGCGGGACGCGCTCACTCACCCCGAGATCCGGCTCGTGGCCGCGACCGACCTGCAGGCGGACCGCGCAGACGCGTTCGCCGCAACCCATGGCTGCCGTGCACATTCGTCGCTGGACGAGCTGCTCGCCGATCCCGAGGTGGACATCGTCGTCAACCTGACGGTCCACCACGCGCACTACGACGTCACCCGGCGAGCCCTGGATGCCGGTCGCCACGTGTACAGCGAGAAACCATTGGCGCTGACGTCGGGCGAGGCGCGCGAACTGGTGGACCTGGCCAGCTCCCGCGGCCTTCGGCTCGGGTGCTCGCCATCGACGATCCTGGGTGAGGCGCAGCAGACCGCCGCTGCGGCGATCCTGCGCGGCGACCTCGGGACCGTTCGGGCCATCTATGCCGAGGTCAACTGGGGCCGGATCGAGACGTGGCATCCGGCACCGGCACCGTTCTTCGATGTCGGGGTGATGGTGGACGTCGGGGTCTACCCGCTCACGTTGGTCACCTCGATGTTCGGGCCGGCCCGCGCGGTCCGCGTGTGGGGCTGGGAGCTGATGGCCGACCGTGCGGCCCTGGACGGCTCCACGTTCCGGATCGGCAGCCCGGACCTGGTCCTGGCCGCGATCGAACTGGCCGACGGGCCGGTGGTCAGACTGACGGCGAGCTTCTACGTCGGCCGCCCGACGCGCCAGACCGGCACCCTGGAGTTCCACGGCGACGACGGATCGCTCCTCCTCGGTAACTTCCAGGAGTTCGATGCGACCGTGGAGACGGCCCCGTACGGCGGCGGCTATGAACCGCTGCCACTCGTGCGGGCCGG
>JBKJXL010000231.1:0-2879 GCA_046716225.1 Candidatus Limnocylindrales bacterium
CGGGGCGCGATGTGGGCTTCGGCGCCGGGTTGCCCGAGCGACGACCTGGGCGCCTACGCGGCCACGGCAGGCGCACAGGCGCATGAGCAGGCACGACCTCCGCATGGATGCGAGCCAGCCGCAGCACGTCCGTGACCCCGAAGATCCGATGCATGCGCTGGTCGCCCGCCGAGAGACCGTCTCGACCGTGGCGAGCGGGATCCTCGACGGCCTGGAGCGACGCCTGGCCGACGGCTGACGGTCGCCCGATCGTGCCGCGAGCGCATCTGCGTGATAGCGTCGCGTCGATGAAGGCCATCGTCCGCTCCGCCTATGGCCAGCCCGACATCCTCGAGCTCCGCGAGATTTCGACGCCGACCCCGGGCGACGGCGATGTGCTGGTGAGGATCCACGCGGCGTCGGTCAACCGGGCGGATATCGATTACCTCACCGGGGTACCGTTCATCACCCGGATGGGGGCAGGTCTGCGGCGACCTCGGAACGCCGGCGTCGGGCTGGATGCGGCGGGGGTGGTCGACTCGGTCGGGGCCGGCGTCACCCGATTCTCGCCCGGCGACCGCGTCTTCGCCGATCTCACCGAATACGGCCACGGCGCCTTCGCAGAGTATGCGTGCGCGCCGGAACGCGCCTGGGCGCCTATCCCGGCCAGCGTCCCATGCGAGATCGCGGCCACGCTTCCCGAGGCGTCGATCATCGCCTACCAGGGCCTGCGCGGCGGCCGGACGATCAAGCCCGGCGACAGCGTCCTGATCAACGGGGCATCGGGCAACGTCGGACCGTTCGCGGTGCAGCTCGCGAAGTCCTTCGGCGCCGAGGTCACCGGCGTCTGCAGCACGCCGAAGATGGACTTCGTTCGATCGCTCGGCGCCGACCACGTCATCGATCACACCCGCGACGACTACACGCGCTTGGGTCCGCGCTACGACTACATCCTGGATGTCTGGGCGAAGCGTTCCTTCCTGGCGCCCCGCCGGGCGCTCAAGCCGGGCGGGCGCTACGCGATGGCCGGCGGGTCCACCGGCGCCATCGTCGAGGGACTGCTCCTGGGGCCGCTCATGTCGCTGGTCGGGTCCCGGAAGCTCGGCCTCGTGCTGTGGTGGAAGCCCTTCGACCAGGCGGATATCGCCGTCCTGTCCGGGATGCTCGAGACCGGGGCGATCCGCCCGGTCGTCGACCGTCGGTATGCCCTTGCCGAGGTTCCGGATGCGCTCCGCGACCTGCAGTCGGGTCGACCGTCGGGCAAGCTCGTCATCACGATCGGGAATGATCCGGCGTTCGCCGCCGGCGCCGCCTGACGCACGCGCCACATCCCGGTGCCTGCATGCGCCAGAACCCCTTGTTGCCCGGGCTCGACGGGCCTACAGTGCCCGCACAGACGTCACTGAGGGACGGCGATGCGTCAGTCGACCGGGCGACACGGGATTACCAGGCCCAGCCTCGCGATCGCAGTGGGAGCCATGTTGATCGCACTTCTGTTGCCGCCGGGCGTCACCGCCGGACCGCAGCTCGCCGCGACGGCATCCGCTCCGGTCGATGTCATCGTCACCTTCAAGGCCACCCCCGGGGCCGCCGCGAACCGCACGGTCAAGGACCTGGGCGGCAAGGTCCGTCACTCGTACACGCTGATCGACGGCCTGGCCGCGACCCTGCCCGCCAACGCGATCACCGCCCTTCGGCGCAATGGACTGGTCAAGTCCGTCGAGATCGACGGAACGGTGTCCACGATGGAACCGGTCGTTGGGACCCAGGCGACGGGCGACTACGAGTACGACAACGCTTGGGGCGTCGTGCACATCGGTTCCAAGGACGTCCATGACGCCGGGTTCCGGGGCCAGGGCATCAAGGTCGCCGTCATCGACACCGGCATCGACTACATCCACGACCAGCCACCGTCGGCCGAACCGCCGGTCGTCGATCCCGAATTCCTCAACAACTACAGCGGCGGCTACGACTTCTTCAACAACGACGCGGACCCGATGGACGACAATGGCCACGGGACGCACGTGGCGGGCATCCTGGCAGCGGAGAAGAACGGCTACCTCGTCGTCGGAGTCGCGCCGGAGATCGACCTGTACGCGCTCAAGATCCTGGGCGCGACCGGCGAGGGCGAGGTCTCCGACCTGATCCTGGCGCTCCAGTGGGCGGTCACCAACGACATGGACGTCGTCAACATGAGCCTCGGCACGCACGAGGTGTCACCCGCCCTGGAGACCGCGGTGGCCAATGCCTCGACGGCCGGCCTCCTGATGGTCGCGGCATCCGGCAACACCGTGACACTCCCCGAGATCCTCTACGGCTGTCCGGTGACCTATCCGGGTGCCTACCCGCAGGTGCTCTCGACGACGTTCACGAATCCGAACGACGCTCTGACCGGCTACTCGTGCACCGGGCCGGAGGTGGACTTCGGCTCGCCGGGTGACAACATCTTCTCGCCGGTGCCGGTCGGCGGCTGCCAGCTGTGCGACCCGAACGGCTACTCGCCGCAGAGCGGGACGTCGATGGCGTCACCGCACCTGGCGGGGACGGTCGCGCTCCTGCTCGACAAAGGCATCGCGGACGCGGGTCCTGCCGGCCTGTTCGACGATGTGCGGGCGCGGCTGTGCGCCACGGCCAACGTCGCGTACGGGGTCCAGACGGGGTACAGCAGCACGCCCATCCCGACGTCCGATCCGCGCTATCCGCAGTACTTCGGGTGCGGCATCGTCGATGCCGCCGAAGCCGTCGGATCCGGCCCGCCGCCCCCGGGCAACGTCCCGCCGATCGCGGTCGACGACACCGCAGCCGTGCCCGAGGACGGTTCGGTGGACGTCGCCGTCCTGACCAACGACACCGACGCGGACGGGAATACCCTCACAGTCACCGGCACGTCGGCTGTCGTC
>JBKJXL010000232.1:0-4898 GCA_046716225.1 Candidatus Limnocylindrales bacterium
AGCTGGACGTGGCTGCAACGGCCACTGCGATCGCACAGGTCATCAAGGGACGTGCGACCGGCGCCCCAACGGCGCCCGCGGCCCCGGTCGAGGTCAAGGTGGCGAGCGTGCCCCCGAAGGTCACGACGGCCCAGGCCGTCAAGCGGGGTCCACTGATGCAACCGCTCGGGACCTGGAAGACCTGGTTCCCGGTCAGCGAGCGCAACTACTTCGGCGCGAACATCTGGCGGCCGGCCGAGGTCATCGATGGGACCGTGCTGTATCCCGGCCAGCGGTTCGAGTGGTGGAGCGCACTCGGCACGGTCTCATCGGCAACGGGCTACGGCCCCGGCGGGTACATCGCCGGGAATCGAACGGACCCGACTGGCGCACTCGGCGGCGGCATGTGCTCCAGCTCCACGACGCTGTTCAACGCGGCGCTCCGGGCCGGGCTCAAGATGGGCGCTCGCGACAATCACACCTATTACATCGACCGGTACCCGCTGGGACTCGACGCGACCGTGTCCAAGACCCGCAACGGAAGCCAGACTGTCTCCTTCACGAACGACACGAAGGGCCCGATCGTCATCCGCACGTTCCGCTACCGCGCCGGTGGCCGCGGTTGGGTGCGCTACGAGATCTGGGGCGTGCCCGACGGCCGGACCGTGAGCCTCAGTCGCCCGTCTGTCTCGAACGTGCGCCAGGCCACCACGCGGACCGACTACGTCTCCACGCTCCCGAAGGGCGTCCGCGAGCAGGTGGAGTACCCGGCGAACGGGATGGACGTGGCCGTGAGCCGGGTCGTGCGCGATCGCCGCGGCCGGGTCATCCACAGCGAGACCTATCGCACGCGCTACGCGCTCTGGAACGGCATCGTCCAGATCGGGCGTTGAGGCCTGCCGTCACGTCGCCTTTGCGGTTGCTCCGGAGATGTCCGCATACGATGCCAGATCCCACTCGTGACTGAAGTGGGGATCCGGGACTCGCCAGTCCGGACCGTACACGCATCCGAGGTATCGCTCGGCGTCCTTTGGGATGGCCACGTCGATGCCCAGAAGTGATGCTGAGCTCGCCGGGAACATCATCTCTCGGGTGAGCGCACGCCGCGCACCCGGGTACCACGAGATCGCGTCGCCTTCAAACAGACCGACGAAGACGTCGACCCGCCTCCGTCCTGGCCTGCGAACGTGACGGTGGGCGGCAAAGGCGCCTGTGACGTCGAAGCCGACAGCGCGCAAGTGATCCTCGATCAACGTCAGGCCGGCTTTGAGCGTCGAAGCCTCCGAGAGCTCGAACCCCACGATGATGTCGAGGTCGTCATCGTGGGGGACCAGATCCTGGTCGCGCACCACCGAAAGAACGGAACCGAACCCCAGACAAGCGTTCGCGGTGAGTGGGGCCAGCACCTCGAGGACTTCGGCGCAACCCCGGACATAGTCCACGCGCTCCTGCTCGCTCCAGAGCCGGAAGGGGCGCTGGGGCCCGTGAACCGTCCACTCGAGGCCTCGGCTCGGCAGGAGCCGCTCATTCAGGGCGTCGCGAAAGAGGTGACGAGTCGCGTCGCTCGGCACGCGCGACGCAAGGAGCGTGTGCGCCTTCGCGTAGTCGCCGCGAACGGTCAGGTCCAGCACCTCGAGTAGTGGCGAAGCCACGGGGTCCGATCCGACGCGCGCCCTGGACGCGGCCACCTGGTCACGCCAGGCACGCTCACGACTCGTGCGGTCATAGACGACGCGAGTGCGCCATCCGGACTTCGCGGACACCTTGAGTCCTGCCGGCCGGTGGCCTGCGTCGCCTGACGCATTGCGGAGGCGGATCCGCGTGACGGTCACGCGCTCGGAAAAGGCGACTTCGATCCATGCCGGATGCTCCGGCTGGGTGCGAACGGACGTCCCCGTGGGGTGGTCGAACGCGAGGAGTCTGTCGACATCGATCGGTGTCTCTGACCGACTCGCCCGAACGCTGGAAATGGTTCGGATCGATGGCACTCCGTCCGCTTCGATGCCGATCGACTGTAACTCGAGCGCCTGGCCCGCGGGTACTTCCAGGCGGATCGCGCGAACCCCGCTGAGCGTCGGCTGGATGTCGAGCAAGCCGTCAGGTGCAGCGACTCCCAGGTCGGCGAATCCATCCGCTGCCAGATCGATGAGCATACGGATCTCCGATGGGACACCGATCCGACCCGAGTCGGTCCCTTCCGGCGATGTCATCGGGGCGTCAAACCTGGTAGCGACGGAAGATCGTCCGGGCTACATAGGCGTCGTCCTCTCGGTGCTTGGCGAAGCCGAATCCCTCCACGGCGTACGTGACCTCGAAGCCACGCGAAAGGGCCCGGGCGTCGAACGATGCCGGCAAGATGAACCGTCGAAAGTGGTCGGCCGTCGTCTTGGCCCCGCTGTAGTCGCGGATGGTTCGATATTCGACCGCCACCAGGTCGCCCACCTCGGTCACGTCGGCGGCAAAGTCGAGGAAGCTCACTTCTTCGGGATCGGTGATCGCGTGCAAGAAGAAGCGCGCGTAGACCAGGCGTGGAGTCCGATCACCTCGGACTCGGGCTGCGAGACCCGGTGTGTCGATATTCGAAACCACGAACGACACTTCGGAACCCTGGTCCCGGGCAAGGCGCCGACAGGCTTCGACCGTCGTACTGGACGCGTCGATCCCGACGACTTCGTGACCGAACCCGGCGAAGAACATCGCGTCCCGGCCGTTGCCGCAGCCTACGTCGATGATCCGATACGCCTCATGGAGCTCGCCGGCAACGAACGCCGCGAATTGCGATGGCAATCGTCGCGTGGGCGGCGCCGCCGCAGCGTAGTAGGAGTCCCAGTACGACCCGCGCGCGTCGCGCGACGCTTCGCTCGACCTCGTTGGATCCGAGTTCATCGTGCCCCGATCGGTTGGTGCGTCCGGCGCTGTGGTGGATGTCCGATCCCCACCTCTCGGCTCGCGTTCGTTCGTACGTTACCTTGGTGACTCATGGCTGGGTGTCGTTCACCCGGGCCTGAAGTCGTGCCTCATAGATGCGCCAGCCGTCCTGGGCGAAGGTGAGCTGATCGTCCCAGGGCTTGCCGAACCCGGCCCAGTGGATGAGCGACGGGTCGGGGACGTCTTCGAGCGCGGGCATCGCATTCCAGCCAGGATCGAGGACCGTCCGATCCGGCCCGACATACGCCAGCATCGTGTCCTGATCATGGAAGCCGTAGCGTTCCACCCACCCGAGATACACGTTGGTGAAGTCGTCGCTGCGCATGCGGTCGAGATCCATGACGAGGACACCGGCGTTCAGGGCCGCGTTCCCGTACCCGTGCCGATGGCCCAGGTCGCGACGCAGGTCCGTGGCGAGTCCCAGCGGGAGGCTGCGCCCAGCGCGGCGCCACTCGCTGTCCTCGCTGACGTTGGAGTCGCGAGCCGCGACCGGCGTGCCGCCGAGGTCGGTCCTCGCCAGCGCACACACGTCGCCGAGCATGATCGTGTCGACGTCCACGTAGACCAGGCGCGACACGTCGTCGAGCATGACCGGGAGCAGGAGCCGGTCCATCGTCGAGATCGTGATCCGTGCCGTCAACCGACGTGGCTTCGTGCCTGCCGCCCCGAACGTGATCGCGTCGCACGGCAGGAACGTCAGCGGCAGCGCCGGGAAGGCGGCCCCGAGCCAGTCCTGGTACGCGTCGGTCAGGCCGCGGCCCAGGATCCACAGCCGCACGGCGCCCGAGGCGTTCGCCAGGATCGATTCGATCAGGATCGCCGCCGGAAACGTGAGGTTCTGGTCGTACGCGAGGACGACATCGGTGACGGTCGCCGGGTCCACGGAGTCGTGGGGCCCGAAGCGCCGGCTGGCAGCACGCGTGATCGCCACGGCCGCAGGCACATCGACGGTCGTCGTCGGCACATCGATCGGCGCCTGGAAGCGGGTCTTCGCCTCGGCGACCTGGTCACGCGTGAGGTCGCGCCACAGGGCGTATACCTCGGCTTCGCTCGCGCCCGTCAGGATGCGCTCGAACACCGAGGCGATGAGGGATCGGATCCCGTTTCGGAGCGTGTCCAGCCGGGCGTCGCCGCGCTGGAAGCCCATCAGGCCTGCGAATCGGACGTCGCCCGGGCTGCTGGTCTTGAACTCGACCGGGACGCCGAGTGAGGTGAGGGCCAGATAGGCCTGGAGCCGTCCGGTCACCGCTCGATCCAGGTCGCGCTGATACTCGGCGAGCCGTGCGTCGGCGGCGTGCAGTGCCGCGGATGACACGCCGAACGCCGGTCGTGTCTCGTGCGTGTAGACGCGGACGTTCCGGGCGTCGCGACCGGCGGCGCTCGCGGACAGGTCGATGACGCCGACGGCGCCCGTGCCGCGGTAGGCGGTCTGCCTTGGCGGGAACAGGGCGTCCACGGTGGTCGTGAGGCAGCCGGAGAAGAAGGCGTCGATACCGGTGCTTAGCAGCAGGAATACCGTCGTCCAGTCGCGACACCCAACGGGTCCATAGCGGCGCAGGTAGTCCTTGGCGGCATCCGTCAGCATCTCCAGGCGGTTGACGTGGAAGGACACGAATAGCGGTCGCAGGTTCACGTGATACGGGAAGTCGCTGCGCAGGTCGTACAGCGAATGCATGTGCCACCCGAAGGCGAGCATCCAGGTGCCCAGCGGCACATCACTGGCACTGCTGAAGTCGCGGTCCACCGTGACCAGGTGGATCGACCCAGTCGGCGCGGGCGTCCTGAGCGCGGGCGTGACGCGGGCCTGAAGCCCGGTGGCCATCTCTCCGAGGCCGTCCTCGCCTGTGAAGGTCACGTTCGACATCCGAACAAGATTGCCCAGCATCGCCAGCGACTGGATGTAGTCGCCGACGTTGCCCGACGTCAGCCCGTGATCGGGGGTCTTGTAGTCGATGACGGCCACCGGGATCGCGCCGTCCGGGACGATGACC
>JBKJXL010000233.1:0-15938 GCA_046716225.1 Candidatus Limnocylindrales bacterium
CGAACAGGTCGCGCTGGATGGCGAGGACGGTCGCGCCGACGCGGGCGATGGGGCTGTCGGGCGCTGCGCCCTGGGTGGCGACCCTGGCCACGCCGAGCGCGGCGACGGCCTCATCGATCGTGCCGTAGGCCTCTGTGCGGAGGTCGTCCTTGCGGATCCGCTCGCCGCCGAATAGGAGGCCGGTCGTGCCCGTGTCGCCCTTGCCGGTCGCGACCGCGGAGTCGAAGCCGGGGCTCGCGGGGCGAGCAGTGGACGGATCGCCGAGGCGATCCGACCCGTCGGTCACCGGGTTGTCACCACATCAGGCCTGCGTCACGTGGATCCCAGCGCTCGGCGAGTAGCGTGACCTTGACGTCGTGATCGACGACGGACTCCGCCTGCTCCTTGACTTGCGCGATCATCGAACCGGCGTACGGGCAGAACGGTGTGGTCAGGATCATCTTCACTTCGGTCGAATCGGGCCCGAGGATGATCTGCTTGATCAGTGCCAGCTCGACGACATTCATGCCGATCTCGGGATCCACGACGCTTCGGAGGGCGTCCAGGATGGCCAGCTCCGTGGCGCGTCGTTCCGCGTCGAATGCGGGGGCGTCGGCGTCGGCCTGGACCGCTGCCGGGGCCGGGGCCGTTTCGGTCTTGGTGGCGATCTCGGTCGTGCTGTCGGTCATGTGGCTCTCCGATGTGTCGTGGGAGGGTACCACCGGTCGGCGCTCAGGCCCTCGTGAGAGGCGGGCCGTGCCTCGGGACAGCGGGGCTCGCCTCGGCGCGGCGGGGCGACGGCGCGGCGCGGCGCGGCGCCAACGACGAGTGCCTCGGCGCCCGCGATGTCCCCAGATGCACCCCACGAACGCCTTAGCGCGACGCTCGGCCGCGGTCCGGGCCGAATCCGGTCGCAACCGGCTTGATTCGTCGTCATACGCACGCAGGGCAGGCATTTGGGCAGGTCGGGGCGACGACCCCGTGCCAGTGCGCTCCCCACGGGCATATGAGAAGAACCGGGGCCGGGCCGCATGCGAAACGTCGGCGGCGACCGGTCGACCGTGTTGACGCCGGCGAGCCGAGAAACGAGACGCTTACCCGGTCGCCTCGACCGTCGACTTGAGGACGATGCCAGCGCCGCGGTACTGCGCCGGGAGCCCGGCCGCCTCGGCTTCAGTGAAGCCAGGGCCGACGATCGACCCGTCCGCCTCGAAGAAGTCGGCGTAGCGCCCGCGGTGCTCGGCGGCATACGTGTAGGCCGCGGCGATACCGAGCGTCTTCAGCTCCGGGTGGTCGATGAGGATGCGGGTGAGGTCGTAGCCGTTCGCGCGCAGTTCCAGGAGCTGGCGGACGGTCAGCCTCGAGCCGTAGCAGAACGGCTCGCCGTTGAGGACGAGCGGATCCTGCTGGACCCACTTGATGGTCATCGCTCAGCCGCCCTTGTACAGGAATTGGAGGAAGGCGTTCTTCTTGCGCGCGTCACCGGCCAGCCGGCGGTGCCAGCGGTAGACCTCGATGGCCGCGTCCAGTGCGTCGCCTGCCGAGGCCAGTTCGGCCGGCATCAGGACGCCGGGGAGTGCAGCGCGGATGCCGTTGCACAGGGCGATCTGGTCGTCGAGCGGAACGAACCGCCGTCGATACAGGGGCGCGACCATGTCGGCGTACGAGCGAGTGAAGCTCGGGTCGCCCGACGCGACCGACAGTGCGACGCGTTCGATCAGGAGCTCGGCGTCGCGGAGGCGCTGGCGGAGGCCCGCCTCGCCGTAACGCTCGCGCATCCCGGGGGTCTCGGCCAGGGCGACTTCGAGCGCGCGACCGGCCAGTCGATCCCTGGCAGCGCGCATCCGTTCGGCGGCCTCGGGCAGGCCGGCGGTCATGTCGGTAGGCGGCAGACCCAGGGAGGGGTGGCTCATGCCCGGAGTCTAGCGTGCGGCCGGAGCCGATGCGACGACCCGGATCGCTCCCCCGGATACGATGGTGCCATGGACGACCCGATCCCAGCCGCGCCGGCCGAACCTGCCGCCGACCCGGGTGAGCGCCGCCTGAGCCGACCGCCGTCCGATCGCTATCGAGGCGAGACGACCGAACCGGAAGAGGCGCCTGCGTCGAACGCCTCGCCCGCCCGCGGGATCGCTGTCGCGGTCCTCGTCGGGATCGGCGTGGCGATCGCCATCACGGTCATCGGTGGCGTGCTGCTCGTTTCGGCCGGGCTGGTCGTCGTGGCCGCGGCCGGCGGCTGGGCCGTCGCCCTCGGGCTCAAGGGGGGGGCGGGCGCCACCGTCCCGCGCCGCAACCGGTTCTGGCTGGCGGCCGGTCTCGCGCTGGCGGCCGTCGTGCTCGGCCAGGTGGGCCTGTGGCTGTTCGCGCGAACCGAGGGCGGGGTCCTGCCGATCGGCGAGTACCTCGGCCAGACGTTCGGGGCGATCGTCCCGCTTCAGGCCCTCGCCTCGACGGCCGCGGCCGGTTGGAGCGCCCGATGACCGACGGATCCACGTTCCGCCGACCGACCGAAACCGACCACGCCCAGATCGTCCGTCAGGTGGACGACTGGTGGGGTGGCCGCCGGCTTCACGATCTGCTGCCGCGGCTGTGGTTCCAGCACTTCACGGAGACCTCGTGGCTCGTGGAGGATGCCGAGGGGACGCCGGTCGGGTTCCTGGTCGGCTTCATCAGCCCGGACCATCCGGACGAGGCGTACATCCACATGGTCGGCGTCAACCCGAACCTCCGGCGATCCGGACTCGCGACCCAGCTCTACGATCGGTTCATCGCCGACGTGGCCGGCCGCGGCGTCCGCACGGTCCATGCGATCACGTGGCCGGGTAATCGGATCTCCGTCGGGTTTCACACTGCCATGGGATTCGTCCCGTCCGCCGGCCCTGGCACCCAGAATCTGTACGGCACCGTGGCGTACCCGGACTACGACTACCCGGGCGACGATCGGGTAGCGTTCACGAAGGCCCTGACCCCGACGTCAGACGGCGACTGACTCGGCCAGGATCGCGCCCGGCGTCAGTTGCTCGTGCAGCAGGCGCCCGAACCGGGCCGGTCGCGCGTCCTTCGTCACCCCCTCGAGCCAGCGACGCAGGAGCGCCTCGCCTTCGGCATAGACGAAGACGTAGGTCCGCCAGAGTGGGTGCTCGATGAATTCGAGGCGCTTCTCCGACACGGCCCTTGGGAACCGCCCGACGTCAACGAGATAGTCGAGGACCTCCTCGTGTGACCGTCCGTCGGCGTGGCGCAGGAGGGCGGCGTTGCCGCGGATCGCCCCAAGCACTCGGCGGGGGACCATCAGGGCAACGGAGCGTTCCGCCGCGTCGCGGGCGGCGCCCGGGTCCCGCCCGACCTCGAGATCGGCTTGCGCGTAGATCTCCAGCAGGAGGTCGACGAACTCATCGTCGCGAGCGGAGATCCCTGCGCCGACGTCGGCCAGCCCTTCGCTGATGAGGCACTCGGGCGTGTTGATGAGCAGGATCGAGGCTTCCATCCGACCCTGCGTGTCCACGAGATCCGCCTCCTTCCAGGCGTGCTCCAGGTGGTGGCCAGGGTACGTCTCGTGGGCGACGACGTGGATGAGGTCGGTGGCGCGGACGGGCAGGTCCGTGTTGATGTCGACGCGCGAGCGGCGGCCCCCGTCGAACCAGTTGTAGCCGGACCACGGTTGGTCGGTCACGAGCGACACGCGCAGATCCTCCCCCTCGGGCAGCCCGAACATCGCCGCCGAGCGCGTGCGAAACCGCGCGACGAGCCCGTCCACGACCGCCGGCAATCGATCCACCGGGATGACGAACTGCGCGTCCCACGCCGAGAGTCGATCGGCGAGCGGTCCATCGCCGGGCAGGAGAGCATCGAGATCGACGGCGGCGACCTCGAACTCGCGATCGTCCCGCCGTGGCGGATCGAAGGCGAAGCAATGCGACACGTGGTCGAGGTATGGCAAGGCGTCCCCCGCGAGGGCTCTCGCCTGCGTCTCGATCGCGACGAGCTGGACGTCCAGCCAGTCGCGCCGGTCCGGCTCAGCGACCTCGTTCTCGAGCCGGGCGCGCAGCGCGATCGCGTCGTCGCGCAAGGTCGCCGCCGAGCGGAGTTGCTCCATGTCAACCTGGCCCTTCAGGTCGGCCGGCCCGAAGTAGCCGTCCACGAGGCCCGGGATGTGCTGGTCCAGGCGGAGGGCCAGCACGAGGTAGTCGCGTGCGATCGGATCGGGGATCGGCACCGTTCGGGTGCCACCCATCGCCAGTGTCACCGCTGCATCCGGTCCGGCCGCGGAGCGCGCGGCGCGTCATGGTCCAGGTGCGCCTCGGCTCGCCGGCGAGCTTCTTCGAGACGTTCGGCGAGGTCCGGGTCCATGGGCAGGCCGGATCGGTCTGGGGCCCGGTCTGGGACGCGATCCGGCACGCGATCCGGGACCGGCCCGCCATCGCCCAGGCCCGGACCGCCGGTCTCGCCCACGAACGGCATCCCCTGCCGTTCGACCGCGTCCAGGCTCATCCGAAGAGCGGCCGTCTTCTGCTCGGCGACCTCGCGGACGTAGGCCGCCTCCTCGTCGCCGGTCATCGGGCGTCCCCGGACGACCCCCTTCGGCTTGCCGACCATCAGCCAGGCCAGGTGGTACCGGTCCATGCTGCCCCACGCCGTGGCCAGGAGATCGTCCGAGCGCTGGAGCCACATCTGCAGCGAGGCGAGTGACGGCGATGCCTGGAGGCGGGTCCCCTCGTCGATGAGCTGGCGGGTGGCGGCGATGAGCTCGTCGCGCGTCACGAACCATCCTCGCCACGGATCATCGCCTCGCGGTCCGCCCGCGCTCGCCGCGTCCACGGTCCTGGCCGCCCGTCCCCGATCGGGGCGCGATCGTAGCGGGTCACCGGCAGGATGCCGGCCACACTGGAGCACAGGAAGGCCTCGGCCGCGCCGGCGAGCTCGTCTCGGGTAAGGTGCGCTTCCACCGGCCGCAGGCCCACGCGCTCGGCCCAACCAAGCAGCCACGACCGCGTCGTGCCGGCCAGGATCGCGCAGTCGAGCGAGGGCGTCGCCAGCTCTTCGATGCTATCGGCGCCTCGCCGGACCAGGAAGACGTTGGCGCTGGTGGCCTCGGACACGCGGTCCTCGATGGTCAGGAACAGCGCGTCGTCCGCGCCGGCCCGGCGAGCTTCGAGCCTGGCGAACACGTACTCGGCGCGCGACGTCGTCTTGAGCGCCGCGAGCGGGCTGTGCGGGTCGCGCCGGACCGCGGATGTGGCGAGATGCAGGCCGTCCTCCAGGTGGCCGGCCGGGGCAGCGGTGACCGGCCACGCCTGGATGACGACGGTCGGCGGCGGGGACTCGTCGGGCGGCAGGACGCCGCGCCCGGCAAACACGCCGCGGCTCACGGTGATCCTGATCGACGCGTCCCCATCCGCACCGCCGAGACCTTCGACCGCGAGCAGCGCCTGGATGCCGGCTTCGAGCGTCGCGCCGATGCCGGCAGGGAGCGCGATCTCCAGCCCGCGTGCCGAGCGACCGAGCCGATCCACGTGCTGGGCGAGCTCGGTCGGACGGCCGCCGCTGGCGCGCAGTGTCTCGAAGACGCCGTCGCCCAGTTGAAACCCGCGATCGAACGCGGAGAGATGCGGCGAGTCCGCAGGGAGCAGCCGTCCGTCCACCCACACTGTGCCCGGACCGGTCAAGGGTGACCCGGCCGTTCTACGCCGCCGATGGCGCTCAGCGGCCCGCGCGCCTTGGCGACGGTCTCATCCCACTCGGCGGTCGGATCGCTCCGATATGTTATGCCGCCACCGACGTGGAGGGTCAGCCGCCGGCCGTCCGCCACGAACGTCCGGATGAGGATGCTGGTCTGCATGGCCCCGTCCGGCCCGATCCAGCCGAGCGCACCGGTGTACGGGCCGCGGCGCACCGGCTCGAGCTCCTCGAGGATCTCCATCGCCCGGATCTTCGGGGCACCCGTGATGGACCCGCCAGGGAACGACGCGGCAAGGAGGTCGAAGGCATCCTGGCCGTCGGCGAGCCTCCCGGTGACGGTGGAGACCAGGTGCTGCACGGCAGCGGTCCGTTCCAGGCGGCACAGGCGGGGCACACGGACACTCCCCGGGCGACAGACACGACCGAGGTCGTTGCGCAGGACATCCACGATCATCACGTTCTCGGCGCGGTCCTTGGCACTGTCGAGCAGCTCGCACGCGAGCTCGCGATCCTCCGCGCGCGTGCGCCCGCGCGGCCGCGTCCCCGTGATGGGATCGGTCTGTACGACGCCGTCCGCGTCCACGGACAGGAACGGCTCCGGCGACGCGGACAGCAGGCCACGCGGACGCCCGCTGAGCGGACCCGGACCCAGGTCCAGGTAGGCCGAGAACAGCGATGGATCGCCGGTCCGCAGCCGGCGATACAGCTCCCACGGATCGCCCTCGAACGGTGTCTCGAGCCGGCGGGTCAGGTTCGCCTGGTAGATGTCGCCACGTTCGATGTAGCCGCGGACGGCCTGCACGCCGGATTCGTACTCGGAGCGAGTGAGGCCCGAGTGGAAGGTGAAGGTGGACGGCGCGGTGCCGTCCTCGCCGATGATCGCGGCGGCACCTGTCGGCGCTGTGAGCCGGGCATGGACGTCGTCCAGCCGTCGAGCGAGTCGCCGCGCGTCGCCATCGAGGGCGCGACCGCCCAGCCAGGCGAAGCCCGTTCGTCGATCGAACGCGACCACCCAGTCGTGCAGCGCGAGACGGATGGGCGGGAGATCCTGGTCCGACGGCGTGGTGGCCGGCAAACGCTCCAGCGCGCCGCCGAGGTCGTAGCCGAGGAACCCGACCAGCCCGCCCAGGAACCGCGGCGCGTCGGCGGGGACCACGGGCGTGGCATCCAGCCGACGGACGAGACTGCGCGCGACGGCGAACGGATCCGGACCGGCGGCGGGCGACTCCAGGACCGCGATCGGATCCGCGCTGAGATAGGTCCATCGGGCGTTCCGCCCCGGCCTCGCGCTCTCGAACAGGGCCAGGCCGGGCAGGTCCCGGAACGCCTCGGCGATGTCGATCGGGCGCGCCGCCGCGATGCGGTCCGGCAGCCGCCGCAACCGCAGCGTGGACAGGGTCTCGCGTGGAGATGGCCTTGGGAGCACCACGCGATGATACGGCCGCCCCTTCCTGATGCGCCGCAACGTGCCGGCCGCTAGCATCCGCGGATGCGTGTACGAGAGCTCGGCCTCACGATCGGGCGCGGGCAGCCGGGTCCGCTCAACGCCATCACGGATGTCCCCGGTGTCCGCGTGGGTCACACGACGCTCATCTCTGGTGACGGTCCGCTGGTCGTCGGCCAGGGCCCGATCCGGACCGGGGTCACCGTCGTGGTGCCGCGCGAACGAGAGGCCTGGCGCGAACCGGTCTTCGCCGGCTGCCACACGCTGAACGGCAACGGCGAGGTGACCGGACTCGAATGGATTCGCGAGTCCGGGATGTTGGCCGGACCCGTCGCGATCACGAACACCCACAGCGTCGGAGTCGTCCGGGATTCGCTCGTCGCCGCCTCGGTCGCGGTCCACGAGGGCGCGGGCGACGAGGGCGCGGACGCCTGGTGGTCACTGCCGGTCGTCGGGGAGACGTACGACGGCTACCTGAACGACATGAACGGATTCCACGTCCGTGCCGAGCACCTGCATGCGGCTCTCGCCGCGGCGGAAGGCGGCCCGGTCGCGGAGGGCGGCGTCGGTGGCGGGACCGGTTCGGTCTGCCACGGCTTGAAGGGTGGGATCGGGACCGCGTCCCGGCTGGTCTCCGAGGCGGAGGGGGGCTACACGGTCGCGGCGCTCGTCCAGGCGAACTATGGCAAACGGGAGTGGCTTCGCGTCGACGGCGTGCCGGTCGGCGAGTTCGTCGGGCGGGAACGGTACCCCAGCCCGTACGACCAGTCCGAGTCCATCCGCCTCGGGTCGACGCCGCCCGAAGGCTCGGGTTCGATCATCGTCGTTCTCGCCACGGATGCGCCGCTCCTCCCCCATCAGTGCGAACGCCTTGCTCAGCGCGCGGGCCTCGGCATCGCCAGAGTCGGGGGCACGGGCGGTCACACAAGTGGCGACCTGTTCATCGCGTTTGCGACCGGGAACCGACTCCCCCAGGACCTCGAAGACCGGCCGACGCCGACGACCTACGCGGTGACGGCCTTGAGCGATTCGGCGATCGATCCCCTATTCGATAACGCGATCGAGGCGACCGAAGAGGCGATCATCAACGCCCTGGTGGCCGCGAAGACGACCGTGGGCCGCGACGGCATCACGGCCCACGCGCTGCCCCACGACCGCCTGCTCGAGATCATGACCCGCTACGGCCGGGGTCCACAGCCCGCATAACGGCGTTTCGCGCCCCGCATACCTCCTGGAGCCCGCCCTCCTCGCATCGGTATCGACGCCATCGATATGGCTCGCGTATCCACGCCCAGTCGGCGCCGGATCACGTCAGATCCAGGCGCGGCCACGCGCACGGCCGGGCTCGAACCGCGGTCTGGGCCGGGCTATGGACGACCCAACAACCCTGGTAGCGATGGCATCGATATCCCAGGGCCTAGGTGGGTCAGCAACGCCCCGCAGCCCCGCAGCCCTCAGCCGGCGGTGACTGGGGCCGGCTTCTCGATCGGCACGCCGATCAGGCTGCCGTACTCGGTCCACGACCCGTCGTAGTTGCGGACCCGCTTGTAGCCGAGCAGTTCGTGCAGGACGAACCAGCTGTGGCTGGAGCGCTCGCCGATGCGGCAGTAGGCGATGATGTCCTTGTCGGCCGTGATGCCCTTGGCCTCGTACAGCGTGGCGAGGTCCTCGGCGCTCTTGAACGTGCCGTCCTCCTTGACCGTCTGGGCCCACGGGATGGACGCGGCGCCGGGGATGTGCCCGGCCCGCTGCGCGGTCTCGCTCATGCCCGGAGGGGCGATGATCTCGCCGTTGAACTCGGCCGGCGAACGGACGTCGACGAGCGCAAGGCTCGGATCGCCGAGACGCGGCAGGATGTCGTCCCGGTACGCGCGCAGGCTGAAGTCCGGCTCGGGCAGCTCATAGCCGGTGGCGTCGTACGAGCTCTCGTCGACGGACAGTGGCAGGCCGTTGTCCAGCCAGAACTTGCGGCCGCCGTTGATGATCCGGACGTCGTTGTGGCCGTACAGCTTGAGCTGCCAGTACGCCCACGCGGCGAACCAGTTGTTGTTGTCGCCGTACAGGGCGATCGTCGTGTCCGGGCCGATGCCCGAGGCGGAGAGCAGCGCGCTGAACTCCTCGCGGCCGGCGATGTCCCGGCGGATGCCGTCGGACAGCTGGCTCGTCCAGTTCCAGGCGACCGCGCCCGGGATGTGGCTCTGCTCGTAGCTCGTGGTGTCGACGTCCACTTCGACGAACCGGACGTTCGGGTCCGTCAGGTGGGCCTGCGCCCAATCAGCGTCGACGAGGGCGTCGTCGTTGGCGTAACTGAGACTCATGGGGTTCGATCCTTTCGCTTGGGTCGGGCGAGCCGACGGGTGGCTGGTGGCTGGTGGTTGGGGTCGCGGCTGGGAGAAGGGGTCAGTCGCCTGACGACGGTCGGTCGCGGCGGCTGAACTCGGCCAGCCGCTCCATACAGGAGCCGGCTTCGCGTGCGGCCTGCCTCACGATCCACGGATCCACCCGGCTGGAGTCCTCGATCGTCAGGGTCACCCCGGACGGACCATCGTCCACGACGATCCCGGAACTGTTGCGGTAGTCGGTCATCCAGTTGGCCTGGAGCTGGAGCGCGACGTCCGCGACGACCGCCGCGCTGAACAGCCAGTCCAGATACGTCGCATTCAGCCGGTCGACGATGTCGGCGAGGCGACACGGGCGACCGCGCTCGAGCCTGGCCAGCAGGTGGATCACCCGGACAGTCGTGAACGGATCGCCGGTCTCGGCGATCGTCGGCGGTATGAACGAGGGATCCGGCAGGCCCACCGGAGCCGGGCGCAGCGGGCCCAGGCCGATGGTCGCGGTGGGAGCGTCTGTCACGGGGGTCGGTGATCTCCGACTGGGTCACTGGGGATTTGGTGACAGGCTACCACCGGGTCGGACCGTCCGCCAGACCAAGCGCGGCGCACATCCGTCCGGTCTCGGCTATCGTCCCAGGGTGGAGGCAGGAGAGATGACGCGTACCGGCGGGGCTCTGACACCAGGCAACTCGCGCGATCCCGATGACCGGGCCCGCGCGGTCGAAACGCAGCTGACCGATGACGAGCGATTCGCCCTGATCGTCAGTGTCGTGGGCTGAGCGAGGTGGGTCTCCGCTGGCCCGGGTCAACGAACCTTTACCTTCCCGATATCGCTTCTCGCGGGCCGCTGGGACATGCTGCCGGAGGCCGGTCATGATGTCCGGCGACAGCTCGCTTGCGGGCCGTCTGATCGTCGCCACGACACGAGATGCAGATGACCTCCACGGACCCCGAACGGATCCAGGCTGTTCCGACCACCGACGCCGAGCCGCCGGCTGCGACTTCTGTCGTGACCGGTCCCTCCCAGGTTCCGACGTCTCCGGCGGACGGTCGCGGACGCCGCTCGTGGGGCCGCAGAGGGCTCGTTGGTCTCGTGCTCGTGGCGACGTTCACGGTTGGGATCGGGGTCGGCCAGCGTGCGCCGTCCGTCACGGGCGGTGCCTCTGCCACCCCGACACCCAGCTCCGATGAGGTCGCGCTCTTCAGGGAGGCCTGGGACGCACTGCACACGCAATACGTGGGACGAGCCGACCTTGACGACAAGGCACTCATCTACGCCGCGATCAACGGCCTGACCGAGGCGGTCGGCGATACCGGCCACACGTCGTTCATGACCCCTGAAGAACGAGCCGCCCGCAATGACGCCCTGTCCGGGTCATACGTGGGCATCGGCGTCCGCGTGACCGAGACCGAGGATGGCCGGCCCCAGGTCGTCAGCATCTTTCCGAAGAGCCCGGCCGAGTCGTCGGGCATCAAGGTCGGCGACGTCATCGTCAAGGTGAACGGCACCGCGACCGAGGGTCGCGACCTGGACGACGTGCTCAGCGAGGTCCGCGGCGAGGCCGGGACCGACGTCGAGATCACCGTCCAGGCCAATGGCACCGGCCCGGAGCGCACTTACACGATCACCCGCGCGGACGTCGCGCTGGAGCCAGTCACCTGGACGATGGTCCCCGGCACCGACACCGCGCTCCTGTACCTCGACTCCTTCTCGACCGGCTCGGCCGACGCGCTGATCGCCGCGCTCAAGGAGATCGAGACCGCCGGTGGGGATCGGCTGATCCTGGACCTTCGCGGCAACCCGGGCGGCTACGTCAACGAGGCGGTCAAGATCGCCAGCCAGTTCCTGTCCGAAGGCGTGGTCTACATCGATCGCGACGCCAACGGCGTCGAGACACCCCAGAAGGTCACACCGGACGGCATCGCCCTCGACATCCCGCTCGTCGTCCTCGTCGACCAGACCACGGCCAGCTCATCCGAGATCGTGTCCGGCGCGCTGCAGGACGCGGGTCGCGCGCAGATCGTCGGTGTGACGACATTCGGGACGGGCACGGTCCTGGGCGAGTTCGAGCTCAGTGACAGATCCGCGCTGCGGATCGGCACGGTCGAGTGGCTGACCCCGAAGGGCCGCCAGATCTGGCACAACGGCATCACGCCGGACGTGATCGTCGAGCGACCGACCGACGTCCAGCCGCTGTTCCCCGACGCCGTGCGTGAGTTGACGCCAGGCGAGGTCGAGTCGATGGACGACCCGCAGCTGTCGAAGGCGCTCGAACTCGTCGAGATCCGCCTGGGCGAGACGCCCTAGGGGCAGTGGTCCGCTCGCCGGCCGGGGCGAGAGTCGGACGAACCTATCGCCGTGATGACCATCGGCGGCATAAAGCGGGCGGTCGATTGAGGCGGGTCGTCGTCGATATGCCGCCGACAGTCATCAGCCAGGAACCCCCGCGCTGCCAGCTGAACCCAGTACCGGGGTGACTTCGGGCCGGCGGTGACTACGGGCCGGCGGTACCGGCATCGGGGGGTGCCGGCCTAGCGGGTCCGTCGCCCGGTAACTCGATCGACAGCGTCCCGCCGTCGCCGGCGGCGACGGGCTTCTGCGGTTTGGCGCTCTCGACCTGTTCGGCGGGCGGCCTGCCGGTCTTGAAGATCGCGTAGTCGAGGCCGACCAGCGCGCCGCCGATGGCGACCCCGACCGAGCCCTTCCCCTTCTTCGACATCAGGCCCGGAGTCTAGCGCCGTCGCCGAGCAGATCCCGGATGCGCACGGCGAGGGTCAGATCGAAGACCGCCGCCGGATCGCCCAGATCCACCTTGAGCAGTTCCTCGATGCGGCGGATCCGGTAGACGACGGTGTTGACGTGGATGAAGCAGCGTTCGGCGACCCGTCGCTGAGACCGATCCTCCTCCAGATACGCGCGCAACGTGGTCAACAGGTCGCTGCCGCGGGTCCGGTCGTGCTCGACGATGGGATCGAGCGCCCGTTCGGCGAAGGCCTGCAGGTCGCCCCGGGAACTGCCCTTGAGCAGGAGTCCGTACGGTCCGAGCTCGGAGGCACCCACGACCCCCTGCCGGCCGAGCTTCAGCATGAGGTCGAGCGCCTCGCACGCTCGCCGGTAGGCCGGCGCGTAGTCATCCGGACGGGTGCATCGGTCGCCGATCGCGACGGTCACCCGCTCCGGCCCGACCGTCCCCTCCAGGCTGGTCGCCAGGTCCTGCGCCATGGCACGGACGTCGCCACTCGCCCCCCGGCGGGCCCCGGCGAGAACCACGATCGAGCCGGCGTGGACGATCGCGATGCTGCGGGGGGCCCGCGAGGCGAGCCGTTCGCGAACCTGCAGGAGCACCCCATGGAGTGGTGCCGCATCGAGGACATGGAGGACCAGCACGTCCCGCGGCTCACCCAGGTCGTAGCCGAGGCGGGCCGTCCGCGCCGAGATCGTCTCCTCGCTGGCATACGACCCGGTGAGCAGATCCGTGGCGGCCTCGCCGCGCAAGCGCTCTTCCACGTCGGCCGCTGCCCGCTCCTTCGCGAACTCGAGCGCGACGCCGGTCGTGGCGACATCCACGAGCGCGCGGTCGGTCGGACCGAGATCCGCATCCGATGACAACAGCAGATAGCCCACGACATCCGGTCCCACCCGGACCGCGGTCGAGATCGGTGGTCGGCCCGCGACCGACGGGTCGATGAGGGCTCGCCAGTCGTCCCCGCCGTCCGGTGAGGCCCCGGCGATCGGGCGGTGCAGGTGATCCTGGATGACGACCCGCCGATCGAGGTGTTCAGCGAGGACGGTGGCGATCCCGGCCGGGCCGGCATCGGCGAGGACCGCCTCGGCGAGGCGCTGCTGGACGGTGAGCGATCGGGTCAGATCGCGGTTCATCGTCGCCAGGTCACGACCCAGGCGGACCTCGTTCTCGTACCGGCGGGCGTGATCCAGGGCGATCGCCGCGTGCCCAGCGAAGGCCGCCAGCAGATCGGCGCCGTCGGCCGGAAAGCCGGGCTGGTCGGCCCGGGCGTGGACGTTGAGCGCGCCGATCGCCGTGCCCTGGACGATCAGTGGTGCGCACAACACGGCCCCGAACTCGTACTGCTCCAGCGCTGTCGCGCGGTGCTCATACGTTTCGTACCGGTCCACCTGGATCGTGCGCCTCGCCAGGATCGCCTGGGACGACATCCCCTCCCCGAAGGCGAGCTCGAAGCCGAGCATCTCCGGCGGGAAGTTCGCGACCGCCACCACGCGCAGGACGTCTCGCTCGCGATCCCAGAGCAGCATGTCGCCGCTGTCGGCACCGAGGAGGGCAGTGGCATCGGTGACGATCGACGTAAGGACGGTGTCGAGATCGAGCGACTCCGCGACGCGCCGGGCGGTCGCCAGGAGGCGATCGAGGCGTTCGCGTTCCGATCCTGGGCCCGCGGGATCGCTCGTCATGTGGTCGATGATAGCGACAATCCACAACAGGTGGTGCCTGCTTCTGTGGGCTATCGCCATATAGTCGAGCGCCGCCGGCTGGTAGCGTCCGACGTCTGCAGGCAACGCCACGGGAGCTCCCCTTGTCGACGAAGACGGACGTACTGGTCATCGGCGGTGGGATCGTCGGGGCCGCGACCGGGTACCACCTCGCCCGTCGGGGCGCGAGCGTCATCCTCCTCGAGGCGGACCGGCTCGCGTCCGGGGCCACGGGCCGCAACCTCGGGTACATCTGGCTGCACACCCGACGGCGCGGGCCGGAACTGGACCTCGCGATGTCCACCCGGAACGAGCTCGAAGGCCTACCCGACGAGCTCGGCGCGGACTTCGGCCTGCGCACGAACGGCGGCCTCATCTACGTCACGACCGAGGCCCAGGCCGTGGTCATGCGCGAGTTCGTGGCCGCGCGGGTCGCCGACGGCGTCCCGATGCAGCTCCTCGACGGGGACCAGGCCCGGGAGATCGCCCCGATCCTGCCCGACACCGTCGTCGCGGCCTCGTTCTGTCCGCTTGATGCGCAGATCGACTCGAAACGGTACGTCCGCGCGTTCGCCGCCGCCGCCCAGCGGCACGGGGCACGGGTCGTGGAGAACGCCTCGGCGCGAACCTTCGAGACCGATGGCGGACGGATCACCCGCATGCTGACCGATATCGGGCCGATCTCCGCGGGCACGGTCGTGCTCGCGGCCGGTGCCTGGAGCCCGTCGTTCGCGGCCCAGCTCGGACTGGACCTGCAGATCCGGCCGATGCGCCTCCAGATCGTCCAGACCGAGCCGATGCCGCCGCGCCTGGACGTGCTCCTGTACGGACCGGCGGCCGTCAAGCAGTACGCGATCTTCCAGGACCTGCCGTCGTTCCGGACCGAGACGTTCGCCACGGACCTCGAGGAACGGCTGGGGCTGGCGCTGCTAGAGTCGGCCTGCCAGACGGCCGATGGGTCGTACCTGCTCGGGATCGCGATGGACTTCATCGGGTTCGACTGGCAACCGGACCTCGCCGGCATCGCCCTCATCAGCGAGGGGATGGGGGCGGCTCTGCCGGAGCTCGCGGCGGCCAGGTTCGCCCGCGCCTGGGCCGGGGTGCTGCCGCTGACCGCGGACAGCCTGCCGATCATCGATCGCGCGCCCGGCTTCGACGACCTCATCATCGCGTCCGGCCACGTCTTCGGGAATGCCGCCGGTCCGACCACGGGTCGGCTGGTGGCGGACCTCATCTGCGGGACGGAGCCGGCCATCGACATGACCCCGTTCCGGGCGGACCGACCGAGCCTGACCCCGGTCGCCGCCGGGGCGACCTGGTAATGGAGGGCACCGTGGATCGCCGCATCGCATTCATCAACCCGTTCGGGACCGCGGCGTTCGACGCCATCATCGAGGAGACCCTCGTCCCGTACGCCGCGAACGGCACTGAGGTCGACGTGATCCACCTCGAGGGCGTGCCGGCCAACATCGACTACTACTACCCGATGCATCTCATGCAGATGGCCATCTTCGATGAAGTACGCCGCCTGGAGACCGCCGGCTACGACGCGGTCGTCGTGGGTTGTTGCTATGACCCGGGGGTGCGTGTCGCCCGCGAACTCGTGGACATCCCGGTCGTCGGACCCCTCGAGGCGGCGATGAACCACGCGTCCTACTTCGGCCACTCGTTCACGGTCGTGACCGACCATGCCAAGGCCCGGCCATGGCTGGAGGACCTCGTCCGGATCCACGGGGCGGGCAACTGCCGCGGCGTGCGCGCGATCGACTGGTACGTGACCGACATGATCGAGGACACGACCTCGGTCGCCGACGACGCCGCGGCCGCCTGCCTTCAGGCCCTCAAGGACGACCAGGCCGAGGTCATCATCCTGGGCTGCACGATCATCGGCGGCTGCCTCGAGCGCGAGATCATGACGACCGGCCGGCACCGCGACCTGCCGATCCTCAACCCGAACCTGCTCGCCCTCAAGGCCGCCGAGTCGCTTGCGGATCTGCACCGGATGGGCAAGTACCAGATCAGCCGGATCGGGTTCTACCAGCGCCACGAGCAG
>JBKJXL010000234.1:0-5950 GCA_046716225.1 Candidatus Limnocylindrales bacterium
CCGCGATCTTCGCGACGGCGGCGGAAGGCGAGCTGCCGCCCGGCCGGGCGTTCGGTGCGCTGTACCTTGCGTTCCTCGGGCGCCCGAATGGCCCGCGCGCCGGCTGGTTGCTGGCCAGCCTGCCGACCGAGTTCGTCATCGAGCGCCTCCGGGTAGCGGCGGCATGAGCGTCGGACTGCAACGCCTGCGTGACGAGCCGGAGGTCATCCGCGATGGCGCCATCCGGAAAGGCGAGGACCCCGCGCTCGTCGACCAGGCGATCGCGATCGACGCCGAGCGCCGCCGGCTCCTGGGCGAGACCGAAACCCTCAAGGCGGGACGTAACAGCACCTCGAAGCGGATCGGTGAGGCGATCCGGGCCGGCGCCGCCCCCGACGGTCCGGAGGTGGCCGGCCTGCGCGACGCCAGCGTGGACGCCGGCGAGCGCATCGCCGCATTGGACGCGAGTCTGGCGGTCGCCCAGGCCACGCTCGACGACCTGCTCCTGCGGATCCCGAACCCGCCCGATGCCGATATCCCGGTCGGTGGAGAGGAGGCGAATGTCACGATCCGGACCTGGGGCGAGATCCTCGCGCACGAGGAGGCCGCCAAGGGCGAGGTGGGTGCCGATGCCGCGGCCGATGGGGTGACTTGGACCCGCCGGCCCCACTGGGAGCTCGGGGCGTCGCTCGACATCATCGACAACGTTCGCGGCGCGAAGATCGCCGGGTCCGGCTTCCCCGTCTACAAGGGCGCCGGGTCGGCCCTGCAGCGCGGTCTGATCAACTGGTTCCTGGACGTCCACACCCGCGAGAACGGCTTCACCGAGGTCTGGCCCCCGGCCGTCGTGAATGCCGACTCGGCGCGTGGGACCGGCCAGATCCCCGACAAGGAAGACCAGATGTACGTCGTCACGCGGGACGACCTGTACCTGGTCCCGACGGCCGAGGTGCCGGTCACGAACCTGCACCGCGACGAGATCCTCGAAGCGACCGATCTGCCGATCCACTACGCGGCCTACTCGCCCTGCTTCCGACGTGAGGCGGGGGCGGCCGGCAAGGACACCCGCGGGATCCTTCGGGTGCACCAGTTCGACAAGGTCGAGATGGTCCTGTTCGAGCGACCGGCCGACAGCCCGGCCGCCCTCGAGTGGATGACCGAACGAGCGGAGATCCTGCTGCAACGGCTCGGGCTCGCGTATCGGGTCCTGCTGATGGCGACGCGCGAGATGGGCTTCACCCAGGCGCGCAAGTACGATCTGGAGGTCTGGTCACCCGGTGTCGAGCGCTGGCTCGAAGTCAGCTCCTGCTCAAACTTCGGGGACTTCCAGGCCCGCCGGATGGCCATCCGCTATCGCCCCGAGCCCGGTGCCAAGCCCGAATTGGTGCACACCCTGAATGGCTCCGGCCTGGCCCTGGCCCGGATCGTTGCCGCGATCTTGGAGACCTGTCAGCGACCGGACGGAACGGTGACCGTGCCCGAGGTCCTACGCTCCTACCTTGGGCGCGCTACGATCGACGCGCCTGATGGGGGAGCCGATGAGGGAGACGCGACATGAGTGATCCGCAACAGCCGGCGCCGTGGGTGGCACCGGAGGTCGCTCCAGGTCCTGGGCCAGGCATGGAATTCGGCGGTCCGGGGCCGCGCCTGGTCGGATACATCGTCGACACGCTGATCGTGATCGCCGCGGTGTTCGCGATCGTGGTCGTGTTCGGGTTGCTGGCCACGATCGTCCCGATCCTCGGCGGGATCGGGTTGGCCGTCGGCATCCTGGGGGTCCCGCTCGCCTACTTCCCGTATTTCTGGGCGAAGAGCGGTCAGACGCCGGGCATGAAGATGATGAACATCAAGGTCGTCCGAGACGTGGATGGCGGCCCGATCACGATGGGTCAGGCCATCCTGCGCCTGCTCGGATACTGGGTGTCCAGCCTGGTCTTCTATCTGGGCTTCATCTGGATCTTCATCGACAAGCGCCAGCGTGGCTGGTTCGACCTGATCGCCGGCACGGTCGTCATCAAGGCCTGACAGCTTCACCACCCGGCCGCTGGTATCCTCAGCGGCCGGAGAGGTGGCCGAGCGGTTGAAGGCGGCGCTCTTGAAAAGCGTTGGATCGCAAGATCCCGTGGGTTCGAATCCCACCCTCTCCGCCAGATCGATCGACCCTTCTCCACACCGGGCTGACCCTTCTACCAAGGCTGACCCGGTCCGGGACCGCCCGGGACTTTGGTCACGTGGGCGGATGCCGCCTCGCCCGGTACCTTCGTGCTCCGTTTCCCTGCCTGGAGCGATCACAGGAGCATGTTCGGGAATCCGAGGCGAGCGCCGCGCCCCGTTCTCTTTGTCATCGTCTTCGGCGCGTTCATCGCCATCGTCGGGATCACCGCGATGGCCCAGGTCCTCATGGTCTCGGCCCATTTCTCCACGTCTGCCCTGAATTCGGTGGTGGGGACGGACGCCGCCCTGGCTCGGACGTTCGTCACCAGCAGCCTTTCCCCCGACGACTTGGGTCCGACCGGTCCCAGCGCCGACCGGCGAGCCGCCCTAGACGCTCGCCTGGCATCGCTCCTGGACGTTGGCGAGATCGTCCGGATCGAGCTGCGGTTGCCGGACGGACGGGTCGTCGCGGCCAGTGACCCGAGCGCCCTCGGGGAGGCCGGCGGCGCGAGCGCCGACTTCACGGCCGCTCTCGACGGGCGTCACGCCACAGCCGCGCTATCGGACGTGGCGACCAGCGAGGCGACGGGGCTCGCGCTCGAGACCGGTCATGTCCTGCGCGAGTATTTCCCGCTCGTGACCGACGGCCAGGTGCGAGCGGTGGTGGGCATCTGGCGGGACGCGGTACCGATCCTCGCCCGGCTCGAGGACCTCCGGCGCGGCATCGTCCTCGTGACCCTGTCGGCCGCCCTCATCGCAGCGACCGTGCTGTTCTTCGTGTTTCGATCGGCTCAGGCCCGGATCAGCCGCCAGGCGGCCGCCCTGGCCGATGCGGCCGAGCGCGATCCGCTCACCGGCCGGCCCGATCATGGTGCCATCGTGCAGTCCGTGGCGCGGGCGGTCGAACGGTCCCGTGCCGATGGGCTGCCGTTCGGCATCGTGCTGCTCGACATCGACAACTTCCGGCTCCTGAACGAGACCCACGGCCATGCCGCCGGGGACGACGCCCTGCTGACGGTGGTCGACGTGCTCGCTGCCGCGATCCCACCGGACGTCGGGTTCGGGCGATATGGGCCGGACGAGCTGCTCCTCGTCGTGCCGACCGAGCGGATCCATGCCATCGAGGGGACCCTCGATGCGGTCCGTGCCGCGCTTGTCGACAGCGCCCTTCAATTCGGCGTATCGGAACGGCTACCTGTGACGCTCAGCGCGGGGGTCTGTACGTACCCGGAGCACGCCGACTCGGTCACCGGCCTCCTATCGGTCGCAGCGTTGACCCTTCAGGAGGCGAAGGCCAGTGGGGGCGATGCGGTCCGCTTTGCAGGAGCGAACGCCGACGTCGCGGTCGAAGCGCGTACCTTCGACGTGTTCCAGGGTCTCATCCTGGCGGTCGACACGAAGGACCGCTACACGAAGCGCCACTCGGAGGACGTCGCCCGCTACGCAACGTTCCTCGCGGCACGGACCGGCTGCGCGCCGGAGCTGATCGCGACGATCCGCGTCGCCGGTCTGCTCCACGACGTCGGCAAGATCGGCGTCCCGGATCACATCCTACGCAAGCCGGGCGCGCTCACAAGCGCCGAGTCCGACGTCGTCAAGCAGCATGTCGCGCTGGGCGACATGATCATCCGCGATCTGCCCGATGTCGAGCTGGTACGGGCGGGGGTCCGGCACCATCACGAGCGCTGGGATGGCGCCGGCTACCTCGACCGGCTGGCCGGCGAGGAGATCCCGCTGATCGCGCGGATGCTCGCCGTCGGCGACGCCTTCTCGGCCATGACCACGACACGCCCGTACCGCAAGGCGCTCAGTGTCCGAGAGGCGCTGACCCGGCTCGGCGATGCCGCCGGCTCGCAACTCGACGAACGGCTCGTGCATGCGTTCGTCACCGGGATCGAGACTGCGCCAGACGCCCCGCTGCCCGGTTCCGACACGCAGCCGCTCGGCCTCTGGACGCCGTACCGGCAGGTCGCCTGATGCGTCGCGGCCGCTGGTCGATCGTGGGAGCGGTCGCGGCCGTCCTGCTGGCGGCGAGTTCGACCGGTCCGGTCGCCGCCGGCGTCACCTGGGAGATCACTCGGTCGCCGGCCTCGACCGCGCCCGGCGTCCGGACCACCGTCGAGGTGGTCTTGTGGAACCTCGGTGGCCCGGCTGGCGACCAGGACCTGGGGTGTGTTCGCATCGCGATCCCCGGCGCCTTCGACGTGACGTCCGCGCAGGTCACGGGCCGACCGACCGGCACGACCTGGGCAGCGTCGATGAGCGGTTCGACGACCGTGACGATCAAGCCATCGAAGGGCGGCGACCGGCTTGGCCCGAACTCCGGCGACACGGTCACGACGGACATCGTCGTCGAACGCCTGAGCGGCGGGACCATCGGGTGGGTCGCCAAGGCGTACGAGGCCCACGATTGTATGAAACCGTTCGGCGAGCCCATCGTGTTGTCGATGCTGAGCACGCCGGTCGCCACTCCGACGCCACCGCCGACCCCGGCTCCAACGCCCGTCCCGACTCCCGCGCCGACGCCCACGCCGTCCCCGCGGCCGATTACCATCCCGTCCGCCACGCCGCTGCCGACTTCGATCGCGTCCGCCCTGCCGCTGCCGCGCGCTACCCCGGATGCCAGCGAGCCTCCGGCATCGCCACCGCCCACCGATCCGGCCGGCGGAGGCGCCGAAACAGGGAGCGGGGGCGGCGGGGATTCCAGTGGCGGATCAGCGTCGGGCGGCGGGACCGGTTCGCCGGCTGGCGGCGCGACCGCTGCGGCCGCGGTCACGCCTGGCCTGCGGATCTCGATGCCGGGCGTCGACGGACTCGACTCGCAGGTCGGCGCGATCGACCTTGACAGCATGGTCTCACTGACGATCGGTGACATCGAGTGGCTCGTGCCGGGTCTCGTCATGACGGTCCCCGGGCTCCTCATCGTCGTCGCGGTGCTACTGCAGATCGCCGGCGGAATGGCCTGGCTGCCCTTCGCTCGGCGGCGGCTCGGTCGCGCCGAGGTCACGCGCCGCGGTCCGCCACCCCAGGGTGGCCGTCCGGTCTAGGCTTCGTGGTATGGATCCGTCGCAAGCGTCGCGTGGCGCCGAGGCCCATATCCCACCATCCGCGGGGCTGTGTCACGCCTGCCGTCACGCGCGTGCCCTCGGAAACGATCGGGGCAGCGTCTTCGTGCTGTGCGGACGCTCGCGAGACGATCCGTCGTTCCGCCGCTACCCGCCGTTGCCGGTGCTCGTCTGCCTCGGCTTCGAGACGACGACCGCGCCCGACACAGCAGCGGGGCAGGCTTGACGGGTCGCGCGCCACCCGCCCATACTCCCGGCCACATCGCGAAGAGCGGGCTGTGAACGGGACGAGTACCCGTCGTGGCGTCGATCCAGAGACCCGGTGGTAGGTGCGAGCCGGGACGACGACGACGAGGGAATGGACCCGTGAGCCTTGGGATCCATGAGTGCGGCACACGCCGAACGAGGGTGGCACCGCGGAAGGTTCGGCCTTTCGTCCCTGGGACGACTGGCCGTTCTTGATTCTCAGGGGCTCACCCGAAATGACCGCAGCCGATCCGCTCAGTCTCACCCAGGCGCAGCGCCTGGCGACTTCCGCCGACACGATCCTGTTGCGCGCGACCCGCTCGGCCGACCTGGAGACGCCGATCGGCGCCCTGCTCCGACTCGATGACGGCGGTCCCGCCTACCTGCTCGAGTCGGTCGAGGGTGGCGAGCGCCTCGGCCGGTACTCGTTCCTGGGCGTCGGTCCGCGCCGCCTGCTCGAGGTCCGCGATGGCCAGGCCCACATCCAGACCCGGCCGGTCACGGTC
>JBKJXL010000235.1:0-2967 GCA_046716225.1 Candidatus Limnocylindrales bacterium
GTGGATGCCTGGCGAGATGCCGTCCGGCGCGGACTCGCGGTGACCGCGCTATGGCGCGGCTCCATCGAGTCGTTCGACACGCTGAACGTCGGCGGCGGCTTCCCCGTGTTCGGGTTCGACGATCCGGCTCCGAGTCCGGCGCGGTTCGCGCGTGAGCTGCCGGTGTTGCAGGATGCGATCCCGTCGGACCGGCGACCGACGAGGCTGGCCATCGAACCGGGGCGGTACGTCGTGGCCCGGGCCGGCTGGCTGCTGGCCCGCGTGCTCCACGTGCGCGACCGGGGCGGGCGCCAGGTGGTCCTGGATGCGGGGATGACCGAGCTCATCCGTCCGGCGCTGTATGGCGCCCGTCACCGGATCGTGGCGCTCACGTCGCTCGGGCGGGCCATCCACCGAACGCCGCACCCGGACGCCGTCGAGCCCGCTGCGGTCGAGGGCCCGATCTGCGAGTCCACCGATTCGCTCGGGGTCCACGACCTGCCGCCACTCCGTCGCGGCGACCTGGTGGCGATCGCCGACGCGGGGGCCTACGCCGCATCGCAGTCGTCCACCTACAACGGTCGCTCGCGGCCACCGCAGGTCCTGCTGGGCGCGGATGGGACCCTGGCGCTGGGTCGCCGACGGGGCTCGTTCGTCGGGTAGGCTTGCGGCGTGAACACCGTTCCGCACCGCCGACGACGCCACCACCCTGCCGTTGCGCTCGCCGGGGCGATGGTGTGGCTTGCAGCGGTAGGTCTGGGCCCGGTATCGGCCGGCCCGCCGTTCCCGGAACCCGTCGACGGCCAGGCCGTGTACGACTTCGCGGGTGTGCTGTCCGCCGAGACGATCGTGCGAGTGGAGGCGACCATCGATGCGATCGAGGAGCGGACCGGCGCTGAGGTCGTCGTCTATACCCAGGACGCCGGCACGTACGGCCTCTCGAGCGGGGAGACCGAGCAGAAGGCACGCGCCCTGAACGACCAGTGGGGCGTCGGGCGGGCGGGGTTCAACGACGGCCTGGCCATCTTCTTCGACCTCGATCCCAGCCTGCAGCACGGCCAGGTCCAGCTGTACGCCGCGCCGGGCTTCGAAGCCGCGTTCCTGTCGAACTCCGAGCGCCAGGCGATCTACGAGAACGACATGCTGCCGCACCTCCGCAACGCCGACTTCGATCGCGCCCTGGAGGTCGCGCTGGAGCGGATCGATGCCGCCGCGACCGCCGAACATGCAGCGCAACTCGAGTTCGCCCGCCAGGCCAACGCCGCGATCGGCCTGATCGGCGCCCCGATCGCGTTCTTCGGGCTCGCGGGCTGGGCCTTCCTGTCCTGGCGCCGGTTCGGCAAGGATCCGGTGTACCTCGACGATCCGTCGATCCTCATGCCGGCCCCGCCCCCGGATCTCACCGCGGCGTCCGGGGCGATGGTCATGGACGGCGGCACGTCGCGGCGCGCCCTGACGACCGCGATGCTGGACCTCGCGAGCCGCGGCCTCGTGGCGTTCCGCGAGGAGAAGGGCATCCTGAGCCGCAAAGTCGGCGTGGACACGGATCCGGATCGCGGCGATGCGATCCTCGAGGCCCAGCGGGCTCGGAACTCGCGGCGGCCCACAGGCCCCGCCGAATCGGTCGCGCTCCGTGAGTTGCGCCAGCTCGGTGCGGGCGAGGCGGACAGCGTCATCACCGCGGACGACCTGCCCAAGTTCGGCCCGCACGTCGCCGAGTTCGATCGGGCGCTCGAAGGCCACGTCGTGTCGCGCCGCTGGTTCGCGGAGAAGCCCAGCAAGGTCGTCACGCGCTGGGCCGGTCGCGGGTTCCTCGCGCTCTTCGGTGGGATCCTCGTCCTAGTCGGCGGGGCGATGCTTCCGGCGTCAGGGCTGGTGCTCATCGGGATCGCGACCGTGGCCGGCTCGATCGTCATGCTCGTGCTGGCCCGGAGCATGCCGGCGGTGACCATGCCCGGCGCGATGGTCCGAGCGATGCTGGCCGCCTACCGGCGCACGCTCAAGAAGACGATGGAGCAGGCCCGGTCGATGCAGCAGGTCGTGGACGAGGCCGGCCTCGAGTGGCTGGATACGCCGGATCAGGCCGTCGTGTGGGGTACGGCTCTGGGCCTGCAGGGCGACATCGAGGCGGTCCTGGACCGGAGCCTGGAGGACCTCAAGCGCGGCGCGGCGGCCGGATCGTCCCTGTACTTCCCGGCCTGGTACCAGACCTCGGATGGATCGTCGTTCGCGAACGCGGGCGTGGCCGGAAGCGGCGCGGGCCTCTTCTCGGACTCGGCGATGCCGGACCTGGGCGGGATGATGTCGGCGCTTGGCACGATCGGTAACTCGCCGTCCTCGTCGGGCGGCAGTGGTGGTGGCGGCTTCAGCGGCGGCTCGTCCGGCGGCGGCGGAGGCGGGGCCGGCGGCGGCTTCTAGGTAGCTGCCGGTGAGGCGGCTCCCGGTCCCCGACGCTACACTCCGCCCATGGGTGCAGTCGAAACGATGGAAGACTTCTTCGAGAAGCTGAACGGTGGCGACCGCGCGGGTGCCGTCGCGCTGATGGACGAGCAGACCGAGATGCGCGTGCATGTCGGCGACAGCGTCCAGATGCTGCGTGGCGTGGAGCGCGTCGGTGGCTGGTTCCTCCGCGGCGATCCGGGCCTGCGGATGATCCCGGGCGATATCCGCGACACCGGTAATACTTACGAAGCCGACGTCCTGGTCGTGCGGCCGGGTGCCCCGACGACGCATATCGAGGCCACCTTCCGCGTCGAAGCCGGCAAGATCACCGCGATCAACATCGCGCCGCGGTAGCGACCCGCGCTCTAGGTGTGATTCACGAATAGGTCGTTGACCTGCGCATCGATCGCGGTGCGGGCCCATGCCGTCGTCGTGCACCGAGGCGTTGCGCCCGCTCCGGTCCTAAAGGGACCGCGATCGTGACGAACGTGCATGGCCACCGACCGGATCCCGATGTCCAACGTCGATCTCGTCGCAGTTCACGAG
>JBKJXL010000236.1:0-6348 GCA_046716225.1 Candidatus Limnocylindrales bacterium
GTCGAGGACGACCTTCAGGCCGGCGGCAGGGATCCCGGC
Organism: Candidatus Limnocylindrales bacterium; assembly: GCA_046716225.1. Classification (GTDB taxonomy): domain Bacteria; phylum Chloroflexota; class Limnocylindria; order Limnocylindrales; family CSP1-4; genus SPCO01. Next base: position 40 of record JBKJXL010000236.1, read on the forward strand.
CGCCATCCCGAGTCGGTGCTCGACGTACGCGTCCAGCAGGCCGCGCCCGTCCATGACGCGGCCGAGGCCGGCATTCCCCACGGCCCCCAGCTCGTCGGCCCGCCAGATGAGCTGTTCGAGCTCGTCCTCGACCGCGTCGTCCAGCTTCAGGCCGTGGCCGTCGAGGACCTTGAGGCCGTTGTCGTCGGCCGGGTTATGCGACGCAGAGACCATGATCCCGCCGATGAACGTCCCGCGACCGGCGAGGAACGCAAGGGCCGGGGTGGGCACGACACCCACCGAGTGGACATCGACGCCGAGGCTGGTCGCTCCTGCGGCGATGGCCGCGACGAACATGTCCCCGGATCGACGGGTGTCTTGGCCGACGACCAGTGCTCCCCCACCCGCACCGAGATGGCGCGCGGTCGCGCGACCGAGGTCGTAGGCGAGGGTCGGCTTGAGGTCGACGTTGGCGACGCCGCGGATCCCGTCCGTCCCGAACAGTCTCGGCATTTCGGTCAGCCTCCGCTGGGGGCCGGCGACGCGTTGACGGAAGCCGGTGCGACGACCCCGACGGATACGGTCGGCGGACTGGATGAAACGAGGGTGAGGCCGGCCGGCAGGACCATGGTCACGGGCACCTCGGTCGTCACACCGGCGATGAGGTCGGACACGTCGAGGTCCGCAACGATGGTCGCGCCGGATAACCGGTCCAGGTCGGCGGTCGACCCCCCGATCGTGAGCAGGACCTGGTCGACCGACAGGTTGTAGGTGACGCCCGGCTTGGTCCCGATCAGCCGGAGGCCGGCATCGAATGACCGGGTGGCAGTCACCGGTCGGAGTGTCACGGTCACGCGGACCGACTCCGAGCCCAGAGCGACGACACCGGTCGGGAGGTCCAGCGACACGACGACCGAGACGTCCGACGACGCGCCGGACACCGAGACCGGCAGCGTATCCACATGGCGTAGCTGGGCGAGCTGGTCCGCGTCGCCCTCGACGGTCACGACCGCGGGCTCGGCCACGACGGACGCGATCTCGAACCCGGCCGCTGGCGATCCGGTCATGATCGGCGTCACCGGCACGGACCGGCTCTCCCGATCGGTGAACACCGGAACGGTCACGCGTGCCGTCGCCGGTGAGACCTCGATCGGACGGACGGCGTTGCCGAGGGCATCGACCGCGATCAGCGGCACATCCTGGTCGAAGTCCAGACCACTGGGATCGATGACGACGTCAGCCCGCACCGAGGCGACCTGGGCGACCGCGGATTCGGGTCCGGAGACCCTGACCGTGTTCGGTTCCACCGTCGTCTCACCAAGGTCCAGGCCGGACGACAGGGGTCCGAGGGCGACCTTGACCGGGACCTCCTTGGTCTGGACCTCCTCGAGGCGGACGCTGACGAAGGCCGGTTCGGAGGAGAGCACGGTGATCCGCGGATCAGTGGAGCGGACGGTCACGGTGACACTCGACGTCCCCGCCTGGGGATCCACCCCGGACAGGTCCGCGGTGGCGATGAACGTGTCGGTCACCGGATTAACGTCGGGCGGGGCGAAGTAGCGAACGAAGGTGACCGGCGGGATCGGCGACAGCAGGACGGTCCCAGCGGGCTTACCGACGGGGTCCACCGGGATCGCCCCGTTGTAGGTCTGCGTGTTCTGGGACAGGACGACCCCGGCATAGAGCAGCACGGCCAGGCCCGTCGCAGCGAGCTTGAGTGGCCAGTTGTGGACGAAGATCCTGGTGGCTCGACTCAAGGTGGCGCCTGGACCGCCGGCGTCACCGATGGATCGTCATCCGTGGACCTGGGCGCCTCCTCCGTGGACGTCGGCCTGGACCGTCCGAGGTCGCGCAGGCGCGGTGACCGCCCCGCTGTGCCGGCTGAATCGCCACCGGGTCGCCACACGAAGGCGGACCGGCGTCCATGGGCAGGATCCAGCAGGGTCCGGATGGCACGCGCCAGCTGCGGTTCGTTCAGGTTGCGCACGATGCGGGTTCGCTCGACCAGGCTGACCTGGCCGTTCTCTTCGGACACGACGATGACCACGGCGTCGGTCTGCTCGGCGATCCCGAGGGCCGCTCGGTGGCGCGTCCCGAAGCGCTCTGTATGGACGGTCGTGTCGGCCAGCGGCAGGGTCGCTCCGGCCGCCACGATCGTCTCGCCACGGATGACGACGGCGCCGTCATGGAGGGCGGTCCGCGGGGCGAAGATCGTTCGGAGCAGGTCCGCCGAAACGTCGCCATGGACCATCACGCCGGTCTCGGCCACCTCCTCGAGGCCCGTCTCTCGCTCGAGCACGATGAGCGCCCCGTGGCCGTCAGCCGACAAGCCGGCGGCGGCCTTGGCGACCTCAGCGGCGACGTGGCCGACCGCCCGGGATTCGGCCGGTGACAGGAGCCACGCGAACGACCCGACGCGACCGATGCGCTCGAGTGCGCGGCGCAGTTCCGGCTGGAACACGACGACCACGGCGAACAGGCCCACGACCGCGCCGGCTTCCAGGATCCGCGTCATGAGCCGCAGGCCGAGGGCGACCGCAAGCACGTAGACGATGAACAGGACGCTGACCCCGATGACCAGGCGGACCGCGCGAGTGCCCCGGATCAGGCTGAACAGCCAGTAGATCAGGAGGGCGGTGAGCCCGATATCGATGACCGTGGTCAGGCGGACCTGTTCAAGGATCGATCCGAGGAGCTCCGGCATCGCCACCGAGTGTAGCATCGCGCCCCGCTCGAACCGGGTCCGCGGCCCTGGTGGACGGGCGGATCAGGCGCCTCCGGGCACCAGGCGCGGCTCGTCCGCGAGACGGGCCGCCACGAGGTTCGCGAGCCGTCCGCGCGTCGCGGCGTCGCCCGTGAGGTCCGCGAGCCGGCCGAGGAGGAGGACCTTGTCCACCGCCGCGGACCGCCAGCCACGATCCAGGTAGAGCTCGGCCAGCGCCAGGTGGATGGCCGGATCGGCTGGGGCGACCCCAAGGGCCAGGTAGCAGGTGTCCAGCGCGGCATCCAGGAGGCCATCGCGACGTTGCGCCGCCGAGGCCGCGAGGGCCGTCGTGCGCACGGTCTCGGGATCTTGTGCGCGCATCGCCGCCTCGGTCGCCGCCAGGAGATCGGCACTCCGCGGGAGGTCGGCCATGCCAGGCGCTCCCGAGGCGGGCTCCTGCAGCGACGCCTGGGCGCGCCCGACGGCCGATGTCGTCGCCTCATCGGCCGCCTCGCCGCCAAGGCGCCGGATGTACGCCTCCAGGCCCCGTCGACGCTCACGCGACTCGGCCAGGTCGAGCGCTTCGCGGGTGACATCGCATGCATCGGCCAGCCGACCCTGGCCGTCGAGGATGGCCGCCAGCCGATCCAGCGACGCCGCCGCATCCATCCGCCGGTTCGCGGCGGTCAGGAGGTCGGCCCGGGTCCGCCAGACGGACTCGTCGCCGGGGGCGCGCTCGGCCGCCCGATCCAGGACGACCAGGGCTTCCGACTCGCGCCCGAGGCGGACCAGTGCACCGCTCAGCCCGGTGTACGGCAGTACGCGGTCCGGGGCGAGTTCGATCGCCTCGCGATACGCCACGACCGCTTCGTCGAGCTGCCCCCGGGCGGCTGCGACATGGCCGCGTCGAAGCATCTGCTTGTACCGCTCGAACAGGTCGTTGATCACCGCGTCCCGTCCGCGCGACCGAGCAGTTCGACCAGGAGCGCCTTCTGGACGTGCAGGCGGTTCTCCGACTGGTCGAAGATCAGGCTGCGCGAGCCGTCCATGACCTCGGAGGTGATCTCCTCGCCGCGGTGCGCCGGCAGGCAGTGCATCGCGACAGCGTCCGGCCCGGCAGCATCAAGGAGCGCGTCGTTGAGCTGGTATCCGGCGAAGGCGTCACGGCGCTCCTCCGTCTCCGCCTCCTGTCCCATCGAGGTCCAGGCGTCCGTATAGACGACGTCCGCGCCACGAACGATCTTGGTGGGATCCGACCCGAAGTCGATGCGGCCGCCCGACCCCGCTGCCAGCTCCTCCGCGCGCGCCACGATCCGTTCGTTCGGCGCATACCCGGCCGGATGAGCCAGGCGGATCTCCATGCCCATCGCCGCACCGAGGAGCGCCAGCGAGTGATAGACGTTGTTGCCGTCCCCGACGAACGCCACTTTGGCGCCCTCCAGCCGGCCGAGGTGCTCGCCGATCGTGAACACGTCCGCCAGCGCCTGGCACGGATGCTCACGCAGCGTAAGGCCGTTGATGACCGGGATGCCGGCCTGCGCGGCCAGCTCCACGACGACCTCGTGCGGGCCGGTCCGTGCGACGATCGCGTCCACGAAGCGCTCGAGGTTGCGGGCCACGTCCCGGACGCTCTCACGCGCGCCGAGGACCGTGTCGTTCGTCAGGTAGATCGCATTGCCGCCCAGCTGGGCCATCCCCGCGTCGAACGTGACGCGCGTCCGAAGGCTCGGCTTCTGGAACAACATGGCCAACGTCCGGCCGACCAGCGGCGGCGCCAGATGCCGTCGATGCTGGCGGTACTCCGCCTTCAGGCGGGTCGCCGTCTCGAAGACCTGCCCGACCTCAGCCGTCGACAGATCCGCGACACTCAACAGATCCCGCCCGACCAACGACCCCGTTCCGCTCATGGCGCGGCGCCGTCGAGCTTGGGCTCGCTAAAGGTAGTGCGAAGCGGCGACCCGGGTCGGTGAGGCGAAGGCGCCGGCAAGCGAGCGAGCGAGCGCACCCCAAGGTGCGTGAGCGACCGAGAGCAGCCGAGCAACGCACGCATCGCCGGCCCCGGTCGCCCGACTAACGCTTGGTGTACTGCGGGGCCTTCCGGGCTCTCTTGAGCCCGTACTTCTTACGTTCCTTCATGCGCGGGTCGCGGGTGAGGAAGCCGGCCTGGCGGAGCGGGAGACGGTTGGCCGCCGGGTCGACCTCGAGGAGGGCTCGGGCGATCCCGTGGCGGATGGCGCCGGCCTGACCGGTCACGCCGCCGCCCTCGACCTTGATCATCGCGTTGAAGCGGCCTTCGGTGCCGGTCACGCGGAACGGCATGCGCAGGTCCGTCTCGCTCACGGCGTTGCCGAAGTGCTCGTCCAGGCTGCGGCCGTTGACCACGATCTCGCCCTCACCCGGCAGCAGCCGGACGCGGGCGATGGCCGTCTTGCGACGACCGGTGCCGGAGTAGAAGGCGGTGGTGGACATACTGGTGATGCTCCTCGTCAGGCGAGCGGCTCAGGCTGCTGAGCCTGATGGGGATGATCGGAACCCGGGTAGACCTTGAGCTTACGCAGCTGCTGTGTCCCGAGGCGGTTGTGCGGAAGCATCCCCTTGACAGCGCGGCGGATGACTTCCTCCGGGCGCCGGGCCAGCAGGTGGCCCAGGGTCTCCTGCTTGAAGCCGGCCGGATACCCGCTGTGGCGGGAGTACAGCTTCGACTCGAGCTTGTCGCGGGTGACCGCGATCTTCGAGGCGTTGAGCACGATGACGTGATCGCCCGAATCAAGGTTCGGCTGATAGAGCGGCTTGTGCTTGCCCTCGAGGACAGGTGCGATGCGCGAGGCGAGTCGGCCGAGCGTCTCGTCCGTCGCATCGACGACGTACCAGCGTCGCTCGATCTCGCTCTCACGGACCGAGTAGGTCTTCGCGTTCATCGTTCCTCGTGTTCTCCGTTCGTTCGTTCCGGTCGTCGCCCGAGGGCCACGTGCCGGAGGCAGAGCCCCTTGGCCGGGGCGGCCGCCCCGTCGAGGGCCGGTCCGTCCCCGGCGAGTGCCGAGCGGACCGTTTCGATATCTGTCTGTCCCAGGCCGACCGCGACGAGGGCGGCGACCATGCGCCGGACCATCCCACGGAGGAACGAGTCGGCCCTGACGTCGATCGTCACGATCCGTCCATTCCGCCTGACCCGGACCACCATGACGGTCCGGACCAGTGAGCGGTCCGCTGCCCCGAAGGCGCTGAAGTCGTGTCGGCCGATGAAGACCGACCCGGCCCGCTCCATCGCGGCGGTGTCGAGCGGGACCCGAACCCCGAGCGCGGTGCGCTCGACGAGCGGGCTGCGCGGCCCGTTCCAGACGGTGTAGCGGTATTCCCGATACCGCGCCGCAAAACGGGGCTTCCAGTCCAGCGGGACCGTTCGGAGTCCCCGGATGGCGATGTCCCTGGGGAGCAGCGCGTTCAGCGCCTGTCCCAGTTCGTCCGCCTCCAGGCGCCCGTCCCAGGAGAAGGCGATGACCTGTCCCGTGGCGTGCACGCCGGCGTCCGTTCGGCCGGCCCCGTCGACCCGCGACGCTGCCCCGTTGCCGAGGCTGACGAGCGTGGTCTCGAGGATCCCCTGGACCGTCCGGCGGCCAGGTTGGACC
>JBKJXL010000237.1:0-3668 GCA_046716225.1 Candidatus Limnocylindrales bacterium
CGAGCTTGCGCTCGCGCTGGACGGTCAGGATCCGCGCGATCGTTCGCCGCGTCTGCGGGATCGTGCTGTAGTCCTTGAGTTGTCGGGTCGAGAGCGCGAAGCGCGCTCCCCACAGGTCCTGCTTCGCGTCCTTCAGGGCGCTCTCGAGCTCGGCGTCGGACAGCGCTCGAACCTTGTCGATATCCATCGTCACGCCTCCTTCGCCCCTTCGCGGACGACCACGCGCGTGGCGACCGGGAGCTTGTGGCTGGCGAGACGCATGGCCTCGACGGCCGAGTCGTGATCCACGCCGGCCATCTCGAACAGGATCCGGCCGGGCTTGACCACGGCGACCCAATGGTCCGGGCCACCCTTGCCCGAACCCATCCGGGTCTCGGCGGGCTTCTTGGTCACGGGCTTGTCGGGGAAGATCCGGATCCAGATCTTGCCGCCGCGTTTGACCGAGCGGGTCATGGCACGTCGGGCCGCCTCGATCTGGCGGCTGGTGATCCAGGCCGGCTCCTGCGTGGCGAGGCCGTACTCACCGAAGGCGACCGTGTGACCCCCCTTGGCGACGCCGGACATCCGGCCACGCATGACCTTTCGGTGCTTGACCCGCTTGGGCATCAACACGGCTCAGCCCCCCAGCCCGGCCTGGGCCGGGAGTGCGGCATCACGCTGGGCGGGGCGCTCCTGGACGACATCGCCCCGGTAGATCCAGACCTTCACGCCGATGCGGCCGTAGGTGGTGTGCGCATGGACCTGGCCGTAGCTGATGTCCGCCCGGAGTGTGCCCAGCGGGATGCGACCTTCGCGGTCCCACTCGCGGCGACCCATCTCCGAGCCGCCGAGGCGGCCGGCGACGGCGATCTTGACGCCCTTGGCGCCAGCCTTCATGGATCGCTGGATGGCCTGCTTCATCGCCTTCTTGAAGGCGATGCGGCGGCTGAGCTGGCCGGCGATGTTCATCGCCACCAGGTACGCGTCCAGTTCGGGCTGGCGGATCTCCTTGATCTCCAGCTTGACCTTGCGGGTGGTCAGGGCGCCCACCTGCTGGCGCAGGATCTCCACGTTCGCTCCGCCCTTGCCGATGACGATGCCCGGCTTGGCGGTGTGGATGGTGACCGTCACGTGGTTGATGCCACGCTCCACCTCGACGCCGCTCACGCTGGCGTTGGCCAGCCGACGATCGATCAGCTGACGGATGAGGATGTCCTCCTTGAGGGAGGCGGTGTATTCCTTGGGGTCGGCGTACCACTTCGCGGTCCAGGTGCGTGAGACACCCAGGCGGAAGCCGTACGGATGGACCTTGTGTCCCAACTCAGGCCTCCTGGTCCGCGACGACGATGGTGATGTGGGTCATGGGTTTGTGGATCGGGAACGCCCGACCCTGGGCCCGCGGCCGGAACCGCTTGATGGTGGGGCCCTCGTCGGCGATGGCGTCGAACACGACCAGGTCTTCGGCCGACAGGTTGTGGTTGTTCTCGGCGTTGGCGGTCGCGCTCTGGAGGACGCGCGCGATGTCCTTGGCGGCGTACTGGGGCATGAACCGCAGGATGGCGGCGGCCTCTTCCACGGGCCTGCCCTTGATCGCCTTGGTAACGAGTCGGGCCTTGCGGGTGGAGCCGCGAAGGAACTTGGCCTGGGCCTTGACTTGCATGATCGCCGCCTCTACTTCAGCGACGTCGAGCGGTCGGTGTGCTTGCCGTGCCCGCGGTAGTTGCGGGTGGGGCTGAACTCACCGAGTCGATGGCCGACCATGTTCTCGGTCACGTAGACCGGGACATGCTTCTTGCCGTTATAGACCGCGATGGTGTGGCCGATGAAGGTCGGGAAGATGACGGACGCACGGGACCAGGTCTTGACGACCTTCTTTTCGTTGCGCTTGTTCATCTCCTCGACTCGGCCGAGGAGGCGGGCCTCGACGAAGGGGCCCTTCTTGATCGAACGGGACATCGACTCCTACCTCCCCGCTACTTGCGGTGCCGTGATCGGACGATGAGACGTCCGGTCGTCTTGGACCGCCGGGTGCGGTAGCCCATGGCGGGCTTGCCCCACGGTGTCTTGGGCGGCATCCCCGTGGGGGACTTGCCCTCGCCACCGCCGTGCGGATGGTCTCGTGGATTCATGACGACGCCGCGGACCTCGGGCCGCAGACCCATGTGGCGGGCGCGTCCGGCCTTGCCGAGGTTCTCGTTGTCGTGGTCGAGGTTGCTGACCTGGCCGACGGTGGCCATGCAGCGCATCGGGACGCGACGCATCTCGCCCGACGGGAGTCGGACGGTGGCGTAATCGCCTTCCTTGGCCAGCAGCTGGGCCGCCGTGCCGGCAGACCGGACGATCTGGCCGCCCTTGCCGGGGACCAGCTCGATGTTGTGGATGGTGGTGCCCAGCGGGATGTTCGCCAGCGGCAGGGCGTTGCCCACGCGCGCCTCGGCGTCCGGTCCGGCGACGACGATGTCACCGACCTTCAGGCCGTGCGGCAGCAGCATGTAGCGCTTCTCGCCGTCGCGGTAGTGGAGCAGGCCGATGCGAGCGGACCGGTTGGGGTCGTACTCGATCGTCGCCAGCCGTGCCGGGACGCTCAGCTTGTCGCGCTTGAAGTCGATGATCCGGTAGTGGCGCTTCTCACCGCCGCCACGATGGCGGACCGTCAGTCGACCGGCGTTGTTGCGGCCGGACCCGCGGGTCTGGTGCTCCAGCAGCGGCTTGTAGGGCTCCTTGGTGGTGATCTCCTCGAAGGTCGAGCGAGTCATCTGCCGAAGTCCGGGCGAGGTGGCCTTGTATGAGCGAAGCGGCATGTCAGACCCCCTCGAAGAATTCGATCTTCTGGCCGGGCGCCAGCGTGACGATCGCCTTGCGCCAGGGGGTGGTGTACCCCACGAAGCGTCCGCGACGCTTTTCCTTGGCCTTGGTCGTGAGGACGTTGACCGCGATGACGGTCACGTTCTCCTTCTTGTAGAGCGTCTCCACCGCGGACTTGATCTGGATCTTGTTCGCGTCCGGATGCACGGCGAATGTGTACTTGCCGCGCTGCGACTCGTCGATCGTCTTCTCGCTGATGACGGGGCGCAGGATGATCTCGGGGGCCGTCAGGGCGCTCATGCGTAGACCTCCTGCATCCTGGCCAGGGCGGGCTGCTCGATGAGCACGACATCGGCCTTCAGCAGGTCGACCACATTGAGCGAGTCGGCCAGGATGATCGCCACCCTGGGAAGGTTCCGGGCGGACAGCTCCAGGGTCTGATCGCGCCCGGGCGACACGACCAGGACCCGGCCGGTCGCGTGCAGGGCGCTGAGCACGCCCGCGAGCTCCTTGGTCCGGATGGCATCAAGCCCGAAGGTGTCGATGACCTTGATGGCCTCGTCGCCGAACTTGGCGGTCAGGGCACCACGGAGGGCCAGGCGCTTCATCTTGCGCGGCAGCCGCTGCTCGTAGGAGCGGGGGTGCGGGCCGAACACGACACCACCGCCACGGTAGTGCGGCGCGGTGACCGTACCCTGGCGGGCGCGACCGGTGCCCTTCTGGCGGTACGGCTTGCGGCCACCGCCGCGGATCTCGCCGCGCGTCTTGGTATCGGCGGTCCCGGTCCGGCGGCCGGCCAGCTGGGCGGTGACGACCTGGTGCAGGACGGCGGTGTTGACCGGGGCGGCAAACAGCTCATCGCTCAGCTCGACGCTGCCGACGTC
>JBKJXL010000238.1:0-8104 GCA_046716225.1 Candidatus Limnocylindrales bacterium
CGCCGTCGGCAACGGCGTCAGTGGTGAAGGCGGCCGCCCGTGACTCACGGACGTCGCGCGCCTGGTTGTCCAGGTTCTCGACGCTGATCCGGCTCATGGACCCTTGCGTGAGCCCAAACCCGATCACGAGATCTGGACGTTCGTTGTGGACGTGGACCTTGAGCGCTCGCGAGTCGCCCGCGACCAGAACGGATTCGCCGATCGACTCGAGATGGTCCCGGATGCCGTCGACGTCGAGGGGCGTCACGCCGTTCGCCTGGAGCAGGAACATGGTCTCGTACCCGAACCCCTCGTCGGCGTGGGCGACGAGCGTGGATGGCTTCGCGCCCGTCCGCGTCCGGTCACGTGCCACCGACGCCGGCGCCTTGCCGACCAGGTGCAGCAGCGCGCCCTGGAAGAGTCGGTACAAGCCCTGGCCGCCCGAGTCGACGACGCCGGCCTCGCGCAGGATGGCCAGCAGGCTGGGTGTCCGGGCGACCGACTTCTCCGCGCCGTCAAGGGTCGCCGCGAGGACGGCTTCGATGTCGTTGTCCTGTTCGGCGGCGGCGACCGCAGCGGCGGCGGACTCGCGGATGACGGTCAGGATCGTGCCCTCGACGGGCTTCGCCACGGCGCTGTACGCGGTCCTGGTGCCCTCGGTCAGGGCGTGGGCCAGGTCCAGCCCGTTGAACCGCTTCTTGCCGCCGAGGCCTTCGGCCATGCCGCGGAAGATCTGGCTGGTGATGACACCGGAGTTGCCACGGGCACCCATGAGCGCCCCGAAGCTGATGGCGGCGGCGATGCGATCGGCCGGCTGGCCCGCCGCGCCTTCGGCCTCCTCGAGCGCCGCCTTGACGGTGGCGAGCATGTTCGAGCCCGTGTCCCCGTCCGGGACCGGGTACACGTTCAGGCTGTTGATCTCATCGACATGCACCTCCAGGTTGGCCACGGCCGCTCGGAAGGCCTCGAGCAGGCCGTCGCCGTCACAGGCTCGGCGGGCCATCAGGCGACGTCCGTCCCGCTGTCGGCGAGGTCGCCCGGACGGACGCCGGCGGGATCGTCGTGGTCCGCCTCCGGGGGCGAGCCAGCCGGCGCGAACCGGAGCCCGTCGATGTGGATGACGAGGCGCTTGACCTCGAGTGCCAGGGCCCGCCGGAGCGCGTAGCGGACGGCGGAGTCGACCTGGCGGCCGACCTCGGCGATGGGCACGCCGTACGCCACCGTGAGCTCCAGCTCCACGTCGACGCCCTCTCCGAGGTGGACGTCCAGACCAGGCGTCGCGAGCCCGAGGCGAGCCAGGAGTCGCTCGGGTAGGCTCGCGGCGAAGCCCGTGACCCCGTACGACCCCAGGACGGCGGTCCGGACGATGTCGGCGACGGCCCGACGGGTCACCAGGGAGCGGCCGGGGATCGGATCGGATGGCACGCGGGCGACGTCCTCCTCGCGGGTGCGGGTCGGGCGGGTCCGAACCTGTGCGTCGGAGGCCGTGTGGTATTCTACCGCTCCGTTCGCGCCCGTTCGGCTCGGACACCCCACTTCGACCCGTTTCAAAGGAACACGCATGGCCCGCTCCTGCGCGATCTGCGGCAAGGAATCGATGGGCGGCTTCAACCCCCAGTCCTCTGGGATGAACCGCGTCAGAGCGCACCGTCGCATGCAGCCGAACCTGCAGCCGCTCGTCATCCAGCAGAAGGGTGCGCCCGTCAAGGCCCTCGTCTGCACACGCTGCCGCCGCACCCAGCTGAAGTCGTCCAAGTAGCCGCCGCCGGCGTTCGGGCCGGCTGACTTCGGACTCGGACCCGACCGGCCGTCGACCTGACGGCCGGTTCGCTGTGTCGCGGCCGTTGCCTCGGCGCGCATCCTGCCACATTCCCACCGGGCGACGGTTAGGCGGGGCCGCAGCCTGGACCGGCGTTACCCATGGCGCTGGATCTGCTTCACCTGAGCGTGAACCGGTACAGGAAGGACCGCGGGAACCAGCCGGAGCTCGCCTAACGGTCATGCCATGGGAATCTGGCAGGGCAGACAGGGAGTCTGGCACGAGCAGGGCCGGCGGCACCCCGCTACCGGTCGTCCGTGTCCAGCCAGATCGTGAACGGGCCGTCGTTGACGAGCTCCACGGCCATCTCGGCGCCGAAGCGGCCGGTCTCGACCGCCGCGTCGAGTGCGCGCAACGCGGCGACGAACTGCCGAAAGAGCCCGTCCGCCACGTCCGGCGCGGCGGCCCCCGTGAAACCTGGCCGCCGTCCGCGGCGGGTATCGGCATACAGGGTGAACTGCGAGATCGCCAGGACCGACCCACCGATATCCATGAGGCTCAGGTTCGTGCGGCCGTCCTCGTCACGAAACAGGCGTAGCTCCGTCACCCGACGAGCGAGGTCCGCGGCGATCTGCGGCGTATCGCCGGGTCCGACACCCAGCAGCACGACGAGGCCCGGGCCGATCGAGCCCACGACGTCGCCCTCGACGCGGACCTCCGCTCGGGCCGTGCGCTGGAGGAGGGCCCTCACGCAGGCGACGCGCCATCGGGGTCGGCGTCTGGGACGAAGCCAGCCCGCCAGGCGTCGGCCGCGCGGAGTGCCGCGTCCCGGGCCGCGTGATGGCGTTCCTGGACCAGCGTCTCGGTCGTCGCCGGCACGAGAAGGTCGTAGTCGCGGATGCCGTCCGGATTGATCTGACCCTCGCCACGGAGCATGATCACCGGGATCCCACCGGCCTCGATCTCGTCGCTCAGCGGCTTCGCGAGATGCTTGGGCAGGGAGGTGAACCGGACCATGCGGTCGCGCGGGATCGGCGGGACGCCGCCGTTGAAGCCGAACTGGTAGCCCTCGTCGGCAAGCGCCCGGATGAGCCGGATCTCGCGGCCCATGTCGTGGCCCTTGATGAACAGGGCGGACCCGACGACCAGGATGTCCGCCCCGAGCGCCCCGACGGATTCGGCGGTCTCGCGGTTAATCCCGCCGTCCACGTGGACCTCGGCCCCATGCGGCCTGTGGGCGAGGTAGTCTCGTGCCGCCAGGATCTTCTCCGTTGCGACGTCCTTCATGAACGACTGACCGCCGAACCCCGGCTCCACGGTCATGATCATCACGATGTCGAGCAGGTGCTGGTAGGGCGCCAAGGTCGCCAGCGGGGTCGCCGGCTTCAACGCCAGCCCGGCGTTGCGCCCTGCCGCCCGGATGGCCTTGAGCGTCGGTTCGATCGGCTCGTCGATCTCCACATGGATCGTGATCGAGTCGCAGCCGGCGTCGAGGTACTCGTCCAGATACCGGCCCGGCTCACTCACCATGAGGTGGGCGTCGAGAGGCAGCTCCGTGCGGCGGCGGATCGCCTTGATCGTGCGCGGCCCGAAGGTGAGGTTCGGGACAAAGTGCGCATCCATGATGTCGAGGTGGATCCGGTCCGTGCCGGCCGCCTGGACTCGGCGGACCGCGTTGCCCAGGTTGGACAGATCCGCATCCAGGATGCTGGCGGCGACCCGAGCCCGGCCCGTGGCCACGGCTACTCCCCTACTCCGGCGGGTGCCGGTTCGACGCTGCGTTCGCCCCTCAGGGCGGCTGCGCTCGCGACCTCGAGTCGGGCTCGTCGCCTGGCGACGGCCGGCGCGGACGGCTCACCAGCCCGCTCGGCGGCCAGCTGGCCACAGGCCGCCCCGATCTCCTGGCCGCGGTTGTGGCGGATCGTCGTCTCGATCCCGGCTTCGCGCAGCGTGGCGGCGAACGCGTCGATGACCGGCATCGGGCTCGCCTGCCAGGGGGTATGCGCGACGGGGTTCATCGGGATGAGGTTGACGTGGGCGTGGTCGCCGCGGAGCAGGTCGGCCATCGCTTGTGCGTCGGGCTCGGTGTCGTTCACCCCACCGATCATCGTCACTTCATAGCTGATCCGGCGGCCCGTTACCGCGGCGTGATCGCGGGCGGCGGCAACGACCTCGGCGACCGGCCAGCGCCGGTTCAATGGCACCAGCACGTCGCGCAGGGGGTCGCGCGCGGCGTGGAGCGAGACGGCGAGCGTGAATTGCGGGCCCAGTGCGGTCAGCCGGCGGATGCCGGGCACGACCCCGGACGTCGACACCGTGATATGACGGGCCCCAAGGCCGAACCGCTTCGGATCATTGAGCGCCTCCACCGAGGCGAGCACACGATCCAGGTTGAGCAGCGGGTCGCCCATACCCATGAACACGATGTTGGTGAGTCGCTTGCCGTCGGCGGTCAGGCGCCGGGCGGCGTGACGCACCTGATCGACGATCTCGGCGGTCTCCAGGTCCCGCGTGAACCCCAGCTCCCCCGTGGCGCAGAACGGACAGCCCACGGCGCATCCGGCCTGGCTCGAGATGCACAGCGTGTGGCGTTCGCGCGACGCCGCCCGAGCTGGGTAATGCATCAGGACCGACTCGACCAGGGCACCGTCCGACAGGCGGTGGAGCGCTTTCTCCGTCTGGCCGCCGTCGGTGACCCGGATCTCGGTCTCGCCGACCGTGTCGAAGCGCATCGCGGCGTCGAGCTCGCCGCGCAGGCCCGCAGGCAACGTGCGGACGTCCTCGAAGGAGGTGGAACCACCTGACCAGACCGCATCGCTCACCTGGCGGGCTCGGTATGTGGGTTGTCCACGCTCCGTGAACCACCCGGCGAGCGTCGCGGGATCCTGGCCGGAGATCCCCGGGCGCGGGTCCGGCGTCGCACGCGCACCCGAACCCTGCAGCACGTCCAGCATCATCGACCCGATGCTACCGCACGATGCTGTCAACGAGGCCGGGTGCGCCTCGGCGGAGTTCCGCAGCCGTCATCGGCTTGCGCCCGGCGACTCGAACACGCCCGAGCCTCAGACGACCGTCCGATGTGGCGATCGCCAGGCCGGCGCCATCCGCGACCAGGCGACCGGCGGCGTCTCCCGGGTTCGACGGGACGACTGTCGCATCGTCCACGATCAGGCGCCCGAGCAGGTTCGTCTCCACGAAGCTTCCCGGCCACGGGACATACGCGCGGACCTGGCGTTCGAGCGCTGCGGCCGGGCGGGTCAGATCCAGGCGGCCGTCCTCGCGACGCAGCGGATGCGTGAGGCTGGCGCCCACTTCTGTCTGTGTTACTGGTGTGATCTCGCCGCGCAGCCAGGGCCGGAGGTTCGCGTCAAGCAGCACACCAGCCGCCAGCATGAGGCGCTCCTCGAGGACGGGCGCCGTCTCGGTACCGTCGAGCTCTGCGCGCGACTGCGCGACGATCGGACCGGTGTCGAGACCCTCGTCCATCCGCATCAGGGTGACCCCCGCCTCCGAGTCGCCGGCCAGGATGGCCGCAGGGATCGGCGTCGACCCGCGGTGGCGCGGCAACAGCGAGGGGTGCAGGTTCAGGGCGCCATGGGTCAAGCCGAGGAGCGCCGGCGGCACGATCTGACCGTAGTCGGCAAGGACCAGCAGCTCCGGCCGCAGGTCCAGGACCTCCTCGATCGACTCCGGCGAACGAAGCCGCGTCGGCGTCAGGATCACCGGAACAGATAGATCGGCCGCTAATCTGCCGATGCGGGTCGCCGTGTGGTGTTGCTTCCTGCCGGCGGGGCGGGGCGGCGCCGTCACGACCCCGACGAGGTCGACCTCGGTCGCGCAGTCGAGGCGCCACAGGCTTTCCACCCCGAACCCGCCACTCCCCAGGAAGACGGCCCGTACCGGGCGCGGGCCCGGCCCGGTGGTCACGCCAGGGCGCTCGTCGCCTCGCGGACTTCCGCGTCGTCCTCGTTGCCCTCGCCGACCGCCATCAGCTCGTCCATCGAGTCCAGGTAGTCGATGTAGAGCTTCCCCTCGAGATGGTCGAGCTCGTGCTGCAACGCGCGTCCGAGCAGCCCGGAACCGGCCACCTTGATCTTGCGACCCTTGCGGTCCTGGGCCACGACCCAGACCCGCTCGCGGCGGGTCACGTAGGCCACGTAGCCCGGGATCGACAGGCAGCCCTCGAGGTCGCGATCATCGCCTGTCGAGCGGACGATCTTCGGGTTCACCAGCTCGTGGAGCTGGCTCTCGACTTCGACGACGCAGGCCTGCATCGCCTCACCGAGCTGCGGCGCGGCGAGGCCCACACCCGGCGCATCGCGCATCGTGTGGGCCAGGTCGTCCAGCAGTTCGTGGAGGTACTTGCCGAAGCTGTCCACCGGCTTGCCCTTGAGGCGCAACCGGGGGTCGCCGAGCATGACGATGGGGCGAACGCTCATCGACTGGTCAGCCGGCGGCCTTGTCGGTCGCGTCGGCGACCGCCTCGGTGGCGTCGTTCGAGACGTCCTTGCCCGTATCGGCGACATCGGGTGCCGCGTCGCCCGCAGACGACATCGACGCGCGGACCTCGGCGGCCCAGTCGCGCGAACGGACCGCCAGCTTGCCGCTGGCGTCACCGGCGACGTCACCGACCTTCTTGATCACGGGGCCGGCCTTATCGGCAGCGAGCGCGGCGATCTCGGCGGTCCGGGCACCGACCTCACGGACGGTCGGCGTGGCGCGCTCGGCCAGATCGTCGAGTGCGTCGCGCAGCGAACCGAAGATGCTCGACACGGTGTCGCTGGTGGACTTGCGGGCCTCATCGGCGGTGTCGCCGGCGTCCGCGGTCCAACCGAAGGTTTCGTCGGCGGGCTTGTCCTGGGTGGCGGTGGAAGGCGTGGGATCGGTCATCGGGGCGTCCTCCTGGTGGGTGCGTATCGTCGCATGGATCGCACCGAACGTCATCCGATCGCGCGCCTACAGCAACGACTCCGGGTCCACGTCGACCGACCACGGCGCCGGCACATCGCCATCGAGCAGTCCGACCGGATCGTCGCCCCGCAGGACGACGTTCCAGCGCCAGCGGTCCGCGCGTCGCGGGACATACGCCGGCGCCGGGCCTACGACGGCCACCGTCGACCCGCGCTCGACGACCCGCGCGCGGAGGCGGTCGGCCAACGCCTGCGCCTCGCGTACGGCGGCCTCGCGGTCGGTCAACCCCACGGTCAGCTTGACCAGCCGGCCGAACGGCGGCGACCCGAATCGCCGACGAAGCTCAAGCTCCGCGTCGTAGAAGGATCGAGCGTCTCCGGTCTGGACCGCCACGACGGCCGGGTGGTCGGGCTGGTAGGTCTGCAGGAAGGCCCGACCCGGTCGCTCGCCTCGGCCGGCACGACCGACCGCCTGGACGAGCAGCTGATACGTCCGCTCGGCGGCGCGCTCGTGGGGCAGATTGAGGGCGACGTCGGACGACACGACTCCGACGATCGTCACGCTCGGGACGTCGAGGCCCTTGGCGACCAGACTCGTCCCGACGAGGACGTCCAGACGATGGTCCGCGAAGGCGTCGATCACGCGCTCGGCGGCGCCCTTGCGCTCGACGATGTCGCGATCGAGCCGCCCGACACGCAGACCCGGGAAGCGGCCGCGGACTTCGCGCTCGACGCGCTCCGTGCCACCGCCGAGGTAGCGGATCCGAGGTGACGCACAGGCCGGGCAGCGGGTCGCGATCGGGCTCGCCCGCCCGCAGTGATGGCAACGCAGCGTCGTCCCGGCCTGGTGGTACACGAGCGGCCGCTCGCAATCCGGGCACGCCTGGACGTGGCCGCAATCGCGGCAGAGCACGACCGACGCCGTCCCGCGGCGGTTCAGTACGAGGATCGCCTGCTCCCCGGCCGCCGTGTCGAGCGACGCGAGCGCGCTGTCGAGCGCGTCCGAGAGCAGCCCCCGGTTCCCGGCCGCGAGCTCGGCCCGCAGGTCCACGATGACGATCTCGGGAGCGGTGCCGACCGGCCGGGTCGGCAGCGCCAGCCGATCGATCCGGCCGTCCAGCGCCCGCCCGACGGAGTCCACGGCTGGCGTCGCGGAGCCCAGCACCACGGCGGCCGAGGCCAGCGCCCCGAGCCGTTCGGCCACGTCGCGCGCCTGGATGCGCGGTGTGCGGTCGCTCTTGTAGGCGGCGTCATGCTCTTCGTCGACGATGATCAGGCCGACGTCGGCCATCGGTGCTAGCACGGCCAGGCGCGTCCCGACCACGATGTCGACGTCGCCAGCCCGGATGCGTCGCCACTCATCGGCCCGCTCCCCGTCGCCGAGCCCGGAGTGGACGAGCGCCACCCGCGCGTCGAGATCGGCACGGAGCCGGTCCACGAGGGGAAGGGCCAGGGC
>JBKJXL010000239.1:0-2670 GCA_046716225.1 Candidatus Limnocylindrales bacterium
ACTCGGCGCAATGACCCGAGTGGCACCAGCCGGCGATCCGCGCCGCGTCCTCGAGCGGGACATCGAGGCGGCGCAAGTCAATCATCAGCCGCAGGTGCTCCGCGTCCGCCGGGCCGTACTCGCGGTAGTCGTTGTCGCGGCTGGCCGGTCGTGGCAGCCACCCGGACCGTTCGTAGAAGCGGACCGTGTCGGTCGAAACGCCGACCTGGGTGGCGAGCTCGCCGATCCTCATCCGGCCCGCTCCTCGGTCGTCGCGGTCGTCGCAGCCACGGCACGTCGAAGGCGCCCGAACGCCGCTTCCTTCTCGGCCCGTACCGTCGCGATCCTTGATGGATCAGCCCGTCCATCGCCGAGGTACGACCAGCGCAGGCGGACGTCTGTCCCGCCGTCCACGGAGTCCAGATCCAGCGTGGCCGCGATCGGACCGATCGCCGGCACGGCGAGACGCCAGCCGATATGGTCGTACGGCTGCCAGTCCACGATCTCCTCCAGGGTCGCGAGCCGCCCCGTGACGCACTGCGCCGTGGTCCCGACGCCGCGACGGCCGGTCGCCGTCGTCTCGGTGATGATGAGCGGGCCCTCCCAGGTGGAGCGCAGCGACGGCGAGGTCACGTACGACCAGGCGGTCGGCGCGTCGCAGTCGATCGCGGTCCGGACATCCAGGATGAGATCGGCCTCTGACGCGTCGACTCGCCGCGTGGCCGACTCGGACTGCCAGGTCGCCTCCAGGTCCAAGGTGTGTGTGCGGACGAGACCGAGATGCTCGATCGGCTCCTCGGCGCCGATCAGGCCCAACGCCTCCGGGTCGAGGCCGAGCGCCGCGATCGCGGCCTCCGTGAACAGGGCGAACCCGTGGTCGCGGGAGGCGGCGGCACCCGCGCCCTTCAGCAGCCGGTGGACCAGGATGACGTCCGGACCGGCGAGCTCGTCGCGCCCAGCGATCCGGCTGTGCACGAACGACCCGTGGTGGAGGAAGAACTTGAGGTCCAGACGTGGCGCCAGGCGACAGGAGTTGCAGTCGCACGTGGTCGCCTGGTCGATGCTTCGAAGCCGCCGCCGGAACGCCGCGTAGCACGACTCGAGCGCATCCAGCAGGAGCGACGGGTCGGCCCGGCCGTCCTCGACGAACAGGAAAGCGGCGTCACCCTCGAATTTGGCAAGGCGGAAGGGCGGTTCGAGCCGCCCCACGATCGTCTCGAGCAGATCGCCCGCGATGGTCGGCGCGTGTTCGATCTCGCTGTTGGACAGGTACGCCGTATACCCGGTCAAGTCCGCCAGCACCAGGAGTCCAGTCTCGGTCGTCGCCGCCATGGCCGAATGCTAGACCTTGGAGTGACTCCAATGTCAATACCCATTCACGACGGTCGGATGACCGTAGGTGCAGGTCCTGGCGGTACCATCCGCACCATGCCCAATAGGCTCGCCGACGAGACCAGTCCGTACCTGCTGCAGCACGCGAACAATCCGGTCGACTGGTTCCCGTGGGGGCCGGACGCGCTGGCCCGAGCGAAGCTCCTGGATCGGCCGATCTTCCTCTCGATCGGCTATGCCGCGTGCCACTGGTGCCACGTCATGGAGCGCGAGTCGTTCGAGGACGCGCGCACCGCAGCCTATCTGAACGAGCGGTTCATCCCGGTCAAGGTGGACCGAGAGGAGCGGCCGGATCTCGACCAGGTGTATATGGCCGCGGTCCAGGCGATGACCGGCAGCGGCGGCTGGCCGATGAGCGTGTTCCTGACGCCCGACGGCCGACCGTTCTATGGCGGCACGTACTTCCCCGACGAGTCGCGCCACGGGATGGCGTCGTTCCGGCAGGTCCTCGACGGCGTGGATCGGGCCTGGCGGGAGCAGCGCGACCAGGTGGAGGAAGCAGGATCGCGGCTGGTGGCGGGCCTGGTGAAGCAGCAGCAGCTGGATGCGGCACCGCCGGAGCGTGCGCCAGCCCAGGAGTTGCTGGACGCGGCGACGGCGGGCATCTTGGCCTCGTTCGATGCCGCCAACGGTGGGTGGGGCGGCGCCCCCAAGTTCCCGCAGCCGATGACGATCGAGTACCTGCTGCGCCGCCACGCGGCAACCGGCGACGAGCGGACGCTGGCGATCGCGATTCGCTCGCTCGAGGCGATGGCCGATGGCGGGATCCACGACCAGCTGGGCGGCGGGTTCCACCGCTACTCGACGGATGCCCGATGGCTGGTCCCGCACTTCGAGCAGATGCTCTATGACAATGCCCAGCTCGCTCGGGTGTACACGCACGCCTGGTCACTGACCGGGGACGCGCGGTGGCGCGGGGTGGCGCAGGGCACGCTGGACTACATGGTCCGGGAGTTGCTGACCACCGACGCCGCCTTCGCCGCGAGCCAGGATGCCGATACCGATCACGTCGAGGGCCTCACCTTCACCTGGCGGGGGACCGAGATCCGGGACGTGCTCGGCGACGATGCGCCGCTGTTCTCGACGGCCTACGGGGTCACCGACGAGGGCAACTGGGAGGGCGTCACGATCCTGTCCCGCGTCCGCTCCGATCGCGACCTTGCCGAGGCGTACGGGATCACAGAGACCGAAGTGGCCGCTCGGCTGGCCGACGCCCGCGCGGCCCTGGTAGCTCGACGGCACGAGCGCGCCCAGCCGGCGCGAGACGACAAGGCGCTCGCGGCCTGGAACGGGCTGGCT
>JBKJXL010000240.1:0-3875 GCA_046716225.1 Candidatus Limnocylindrales bacterium
GTTGTCGGCCTCGCGCAGCTCGAACAGCTCCTCGATCGCGTCGTCGCCGATCTTCAGGATGAAGCGCCGGACCGCGGCGTCCGACCAGCTCGATTCATAGCTGAACATGTGGTGACGCACGAGGTGGACGACCCGCTCGCGGACCGATCGCGGCGAGCGGAGGCGATCCAGGAACGCGCCGGCGAGCTCCGCGCCAACGCCGTCATGCCCGATGAAGTGCCCGTCGGCGAGGGTGGCGGGCTTGCCGATGTCATGCAACAGCGTCGCGAGCCGGACGACCGGCCGATCCGCCCGCGCGGCGTCGACGGCTCGCAGGGTGTGGTCCCATAGGTCCTCCCCCTCGACCTTGTTCTGGGCGATCCCGCGCTGGGCGGCCAGGTCCGCCGAGAGATGGACGAGCAGATCCGCGTCGCTCATCAGCCGGAGGCCGATCGATGGGACCGGCGCTGCGAGCAGCTTGTCCAGCTCGGTCGCGATCCGCTCCCCGGACAGGTGGGTCACGAGCGACGATCGCGCCTGGATGGCGGCGAGTGTGCTCGCCTCGATGCCGAGGCCCAGCGTCGCGGCCAGGCGTACGGCACGGACCATGCGGAGGGCGTCCTCCTCGAAGCGCGTCCGCGGGTCACCGACCGCTCGAAGGACGCCGGCCGCGGCGTCAGAGCGACCGCCATGCGGGTCCACCAGCATAGGCCCGACGCCCGGCGCCGGTCCACCGGCATCGGCTCCCCAGGCCATCGCGTTGACGGTGAAGTCGCGCCGGGCGAGGTCGGACTCGATCGTGTCGCCGAATTCGACCCGGTGCGGGCGACGGAAGTCCGCGTAGTCGTGGTCCTGTCGGAACGTCGTGAGCTGGACATCGCCGTGATCAGCGGTCCGGACCGCGACCGTTCCGAACCGGTTCTCGTAGACCGCACCGGGAAACAGGGCCTGTACCCGATCGGGCCGAGCGTCCGTGGCCAGGTCCCAATCGAGCGGTTCGCGGCCCAGGATCACGTCACGGACCGATCCGCCCACCACGTAGGCAGCGTGCCCGTTCGTCCAAAGGGTCCGGAGCACGGCCGTGACCGATCCGGGGATGGTGTCGGCGATCCGGCGCTCGGCCACGGCCGCGACCGGGATCAGTTCCGACCCAGGAACAGGTACGAGCGCCAGGCGTCGTTGCGTTCGTCGGCCAGGTAGGGCGTGAACAGCGAATAGACGTCGTTGCGCGGCTCGAACGGCGGCCGGCTCAGACGAAGGTGGGTCTCGTTCAGGGTCTTGCCACCCTTGCGGTGGTTGCACGGCTTGCACGCGGTCACGAGGTTGTCCCAGGTGTGGCCACCCCCGCGGTGGCGAGGGACGACGTGGTCCAGGGTCAGGTCGTGCGACTGGCGCCCGCAGTATTGGCACGTGTGGTGGTCGCGAGAGAACACCTCCCGCCGTGACAGCTTCACCCGGGGTCGAGGTCGGCGGATGAGGTGCTGCAGGCGGATGACCGAGGGCGCGCGGTATTCCGTCCGCGGCGTCCTGATCACCTGGTGGTCGTACTCGATCACTTCGGCCCGTTCGCCGAAGAGCAGCCGGAAGGCCCGCGGCAGGTTACAGACGTTGAGCGGCTCGTAGTTCTGATTGAGGACCAGTACCACGCCGTCCATGGGCCGGAGGATAGCCCAAACCCGCCTCAGGCTGGGAGCGCCGAGTCCGGGAAGTCCGGGATCTCGAGTCGGACTCCACCGCGCTTGGACGACTCATGCGCCACGATGCCCGGCGCACAGTACCGGGCGGCGTCCCAGACGGACGTCGACGGAGGCCGGCCAAGCACGCACGCCTCGACGAAGTCGACGACCAGGAACTGGTGGGAGCCGTAGTGGCCATTGGGCAGACCGGCGAACGATGCCGGCAGACGATCGGCATCGTGCAAGGGCGACAACCCCGAGTGGAAGCTGCCGTCGATCCCGGGCGCGGGGCGCGCCGGATCCTCACCTGCGGACCCGGCACACCGAAGGGCGTCGGCCAGGTCGACCGGCGGAGCTGTGTCGCGGGTCGTCCAGACCCGCCCGTTCGCCTGCTCCTCGAAGCTTGCCAGCGTTCCGTACATGGACAGGCGGACCGAAGGCCCGGCCGAGATCCCGATGCGCCGGAACTCGTTGATCCGACAGGTGCCGCCATCGGACATGCGGAGCAACGCGGTCTGGGCGCTGGCGCCGTTCGACCAATCGCTGATGGCTGGATCGAAGACGCCGTCACCCTCGGCATCCTCGACGGCGAGGCACGACACGTCGGTCATCCGGCCGCCTGTCACGGACAGCACCATCGCGACGGAGTGAGTCGCATAGAGCATCGGCGGGAAGCTGGCCGTTCGCTTCCACTCGGCGCCGCCGGAGTGCCGGTAGGCGTCGTAGAAGCCGTGGGACATGTCGTGGAGGTACTCGCCTTCGGCGTACACCACCCGACCGAAGTCACCGGCCGCATGACGCTTCCGACAGTACAGCGCGGCAGGGTAGTACTGGCTGGTCTCGCCCATCATGTAAGTCCGCCCGGTGGTTTCCACCGTGGCGACGAGCTCCGCGAGTTCGGGCAGGGTGATCGCGGCGGGCACGGCGCTGTAGACGTGCTTGCCGGCACGCAGCGCGGCGATCGCCTGCGGAGCGTGCATCCAGCGCTGCGTGAAGATGGCGACCGCGTCGATATCGGTCTCAAGCAGCGCCTCGAGGGAGTCCACGGTCCTCGCGAGTCCGAACCGCTCCGCGACATCCTGTCGTCGCTCTGGGACGGCCTCGGCCACGACGACCTCGTCGACGAGGGGGTGCGCCGCGAACAGGGGCACGAACTCGCGGGCGAACGACCCACCCCCGCCCAGGACCCCAACCTTCACCAGCGGACCCGGGCGCTGCGCTACTTGATGCCGCTCGTGGAGACATTCTCCACGAAGTAGCGCTGGACGAGGATGAACGCGGCCACCGGGAACATGACCGCGATGGTGACGCCCGCGAAGACGAGCTGCGGGGAGTCGGCCGCGCGGCCACCGAACTGCTGCAGCGCCACGGTCAGCACCTGGGCATCCGTGTTGCCCGTGCTGATGATGATGAAGGGCCACACGAAACTGTTCCAGGCATACAGGAACGAGAACGTCACCTGGGTGGCGATGGCCGGCAGGCTCAGCGGCACGAAGATCCGCCACAGGATCGTCCAGCGGCTGGCGCCGTCCACGAAGGCGGCTTCCTCCAGCTCCTTCGGGACGGTGATGAAGAACTGGCGCATCAGGAAGGTCCCGTAGGCACTGAACAACCACGGGAAGATGAGCGCCGGGATCTGGTCCACCCAGCCGATGGCGACCATGAACTGATACAGCGGGATGATCAGGACGACGAACGGGACCATGATCGATCCCAGATAGATTAGGAACAGGGCGTTGCGTCCCGGGAACCGGATCCGGGCGAAGGCGTAGCCGCCGATGATCGACGTCACGAGCTGCCCGACGACCACGAACAGCGTGACCATGATGGTGTTCGTGAGCGTGCGATCGAACCCGGCCCGGGCAAGCACCTCGGTGTAGTTCTCTGGATGCGCCGTGACCGACTCGACCGGGGTCGCCGTTCGGAGGACCGCGTAACTGACGAGGGATCGATCGTCCGGTACCACGAATCTCGTGACGGCGGTGTCGCGCACCTTGGCCATCCGCGTGGTGGTCGAACCCATCGTCAGGTCATAGAGGGGGGCCGCCACGCCGTCGATCTCGATGGTCGCAGGGGTACCGTCCGGCCCGAGGACGGCGACCGCCTGGTCCAGCGCCCAGGCGTCGGTCACGGTCGCGTCGTCCGCGGTGCTGAACACGCCAGCCGTGACCCCGGCCTCGATCGGCACCATCTCGTATGTCCGGCCGTCGAGTGGGATGC
>JBKJXL010000241.1:0-3813 GCA_046716225.1 Candidatus Limnocylindrales bacterium
CACCGGATTGCGCTTGTGGGGCATCGCCGAACTGCCCTTCTGGCCGGCCTTGAACGGCTCCTGGAGTTCGCCGATCTCGGTGTGCTGCAGGTTTCGGACCTCGGTCGCGAACCGCTCGAGCGACCCCCCGATGATCGCGATCGCGGCCAGCAGTGCGGCGTGCCGGTCGCGCTGCACGATCTGGGTGCTGACGGGATCCGCGTGCAGCCCGAGCGAGGCGAGGACCTCGGCCTCGACCGACGGGTCCAGGTGGCTGTACGTCCCGACCGGCCCGGAGATCTTGCCGGTCCCGATCTCGTCCACGGCCGCTTCAAGCCGGTGGCGACCGCGCTCGAGCTCGAACGCCCAGCCGGCCAGCTTGAGTCCCAGGGTCGTCGGCTCCGCGTGCACGGAGTGCGTCCGGCCCATCATCACGGTCTCGGCCTCCAGCCGTGCCCGGGCGATCAGTGCCGCCAGGAGGCGGTCCGCATCGCCGAGGAGGCGCTCGCCGGCCGCCTGCAGCTGCAGTGCGAGGCCGGTGTCGACGACGTCGCTGCTGGTCAGCCCCAGGTGCAGGAAGCGACCCTCCGGGCCGACCGTTTCAGCCACCTGGCTGACGAAGGCGATGACGTCGTGATCGGTCGTCCGTTCGATCTCGGCGATCCGCTCGACATCGATCCGCGCCCGGGACTCGAGCGCCTCGAGCGCGTCGGCAGGGATGAGGCCTCGGGACGCCTGGACCCGTGCGACGGCGAGTTCCACCCGGAGCATGGAGCCGAACCGGGCCTCGTCGGACCACAGCACGCCCATCTCCGGGAGCGTGTAGCGGCGGATCATGGAGTGGGCCCGGCATTCGCGCCCACTAACGTGCCGCCGATGTCGTGGCGGCGCTGCAGGCCATCGAAGGCGATCGCGCCCGCGGCCTCCTCGGCAGCATCGCGGGCGCACTCCATGTCGACGCCTCGTCCGACGACCGAGAGGACCCGCCCACCGGCAGTCCGCCACGTGCCATCGATCTGGCGGGACGTCCCCGAGTGGAACGCGATCGCGCCCATCCCCACGGCATCGGGGAGGCCGCGGATGCGGTCGCCCGACATGGGCTGGTCCGGGTAGCCCGCGGCCGCCAGGACGATCGCGACGGCCGCGCCGGGGATCGTCGGGAGCATCGTCATGTCGGCCGGCAGGTCGCCGCGCGCCGCCGCCAGCAGGAGCGGGCCTAACGGGCCGGCCAACCTCGGCACGATGGCCTGTGTCTCCGGGTCGCCAAAGCGGGCATTGCACTCGAGCAGGACCGGGCCGTCTCCGGTGAGCATCAGGCCGGCGTACAACGCGCCACGGAACGGTGTCCCGCGTCGGGCCAGCTCGGCGAGGATGGGTTCATGGACGGTGCCAAGGAGTGCAGCCGCCTCGGCCTCCGGCAGGTCGTCGACCGGGCTGAACGCCCCCATGCCTCCGGTATTCGGGCCCTGGTCGTTGTCGGCGAGGCGCTTGTGATCACGCGCCACGGGCAGGCCGATGGCCACCCGGCCGTCGCACAGGGCGATGAGGCTGACCTCGCGACCAGCCAGACGCTCCTCCACGACCACGACGGCACCCGGCAGCGCGAAGAGAGCCTCGATGACCCGGGCCGCCTCGGTGGCGTCGTCGCACACGGTCACGCCCTTGCCGGCGGCCAGCCCGTCCGCCTTGACCACGCACCCGGCGCCCCCGGCGGCGAGCTCCGTCGCGAACACGATCGCCGGTTCGGTCTCGGTGAACACGCCCGCGTCCGCCATCCGGACGCCGGCCGCGGCTGCCACCTCGTGGCAGAATGCCTTGCTGGACTCGATCCGGGCGGCGTCGGCCGACGGGCCGAAGACAGCGAACCCGGCCTCCCGCAGGGCATCGGCGACGCCGGCGGCCAATGGGGCCTCCGGACCGATGACGACGAGTTCCACGGCGTTCGCGCGGGCCACCGCCACCACCGCCGGACCGTCGAGCGGATCCACCGGCACGCAGCGCACGCGCGGCTCGGTACCGATCCCGGCGCTCCCCGGCGCGACGATGACCTCGTTGACGCCGGGTTCCGCGGCGAGCTTCCAGGCCAGCGCGTGCTCGCGGCCGCCGCCGCCGACCACCAGGATCCGGGTCGGCATGATCAGGCTCACGCCACGATCCCCGGTCGAGAGCGCATCGGGCGCCAGGCCCGTTCGATCGTCTGGGTCCGTTCCGGGCCGACCGAGACAAGCACGATCGGGACGCCGGCGTGCGATTCGATGGCGCTCAGGTAGCGCCGGGCGTTCTCGGGCAGGTCGCCCAGCGAGCGGACGTCGTGGATCGGCTCCGCCCAGCCCTCGAACGACTCGTAGAGGGGGATGGCCCGGGCCAGCGCTGCGCCGCTCGATGGCCAGACATCGACCCGACGACCGTCCACCTCGTACGCCACGCACAACTGCAGCGTGGGGATGCCGGACAGGATGTCGAGCTTGTTGAGCATGATGCTGCTGACACTGTTGACCGCGACCGCATAGCGCAGCGGCACGGCATCGAACCAGCCGACGCGCCGCGGCCGGCCGGTGACCGTCCCGAACTCATGGCCGCGTTCGGCGATGCCGGCCCCGATGTCGTCGTGCAGCTCGGTCGGATAGGGACCGGACCCGACACGCGTCGAGTAGGCCTTCATCACCCCGATGACCTCGTCCACCTGGAGCGGCCCGATGCCGCCGCCCGTGCATGCGCCGCCGGCGACCGGGTTGGAGGAGGTGACGAACGGATAGCTCCCGTGATCGAGGTCCAGAAGCGTGCCCTGGGCGCCCTCCAGGAGCACGTGCTCGCCGCGGGCCAGGGCGGACTGGACGAGCCAGGTCGTGTCGTCGAGGTGGTCGGACAGCCGTTCACCCCAGGCGGCGGCCTCGGCGACCAGCGGCTCCACCTCGAAGGCCGTGCCGCCCAGGTGCGTCAGCAGCACGTTCTTGTCCGGAAGCGCGCGGCTGATCCGCTCGCGCAGGATGTCGCGATCGAGCAGGTCCTCCATCCGGAGGCCGAGGCGCCAGGCCCGGTCACCGTATGTCGGCCCGATCCCACGCCCGGTCGTGCCGACCCGGGCACCACCCAGTCGCGCCTCGTTCGCGAGGTCGAGCGCCACGTGATACGGCATGATCACGTGGGCGCTGCGACTGACCCGAACCCGGCTGACATCGATCCCGCGCGAGGTGAGCATGTCGAGCTCGGCGATGAGCGTGATCGGGTTGACGACGACGCCGTTGCCGATGACTGACGTGATATGCGGGTAGAGGACGCCCGACGGTGTCAGGCGGAGCTTGAACACCTCGTCGCCGCTCACGACGGTATGGCCGGCGTTGTCGCCGCCCTGGTAGCGCACGACCATCGCCACTTGCTCGGCCAGGAAGTCGGTCGTCTTGCCCTTGCCCTCGTCGCCCCACTGGAGCCCGACGATCACCGTGGCCGGCATCAGCGCGCCGCCCAAACGAAAAGGCCCCTGGCCTGGGGGCCTGGGACCCGGATAGACCTCTCCCGCGTCGCGCCGCCGACCGTTCGGCGGATCGCCATCGTCTGGTCGCTCGGTCGCCTCACTGGACGGCCGATGCGCCCTGAAAGCGCGATCGCTGACCTCCTGATCCCGCGGCATCGGCCGCTGCTGGTGAGGACCGGCGGGGTATAGCAGGGGGTCCCCCGGCCGGACAGTGCGTTGGTCAGGCCGGACAGGGCGTTCGACTCACGACCGTACCACCGGCCCGCCGTATCAGTACCTCCTGCCCGTGCCTGGAAACACCACCTCCCGCCTACGCTGCGGGGGTGATTCGCCTTCTCGGCGTCCTCGCGCTCGCGGCGCCG
>JBKJXL010000242.1:0-2943 GCA_046716225.1 Candidatus Limnocylindrales bacterium
TCCTGGCGCGCCACATCCTGCCCAACTCGATCGCTCCGATCCTGGTCCAGGCCACGATCGACATCGGGACCGTCATCCTCGCCGCCGGATCACTGGCCTTCCTCGGACTCGGCGCATCGCCGCCGACGCCCGATTGGGGCCTGATGGTGTCGGAGGGTCGTACGTTCTTCCTCGACCAGTGGTGGCTGGCCACCTTCCCGGGGTTGGCCATCTTTGCGGCCGTCCTGGCGGTGAACGTGCTGGGCGATCTCCTGCGCGACCTGCTCGACCCGAGGCGATCGTGACCGGGCCGCTGTTGCGGATCGACGACCTGACGATCGAGTTCGTGACCCCCGATCGTCGAATCACCGCACTCGATGGCGTGTCGCTGGAGGTCGGCGTCGGGGAGGTGGTCGGCCTGGTCGGCGAGACAGGCTGTGGCAAGACCGTCACGGGCCTGTCCGTGCTGCGCCTGCTGCCTTCGTCGGCGCGAGTCACGCGCGGATCGGTGTCCTTCGACGGGCACGATCTGGCAACCCTCGATGACGGGGCCATGCAGGCCATTCGCGGAGGACGGATCTCGATGGTCTTCCAGAATCCGGCGACGGCATTCAACCCCGTCTTCACGATCGGTTCGCAGCTCGGGCGCGTGCTGGCCGTCCACAGCGGCCTGCGCGGACCGGAGGCCGATGCTCGCATCGCCGAAACCCTGGCGGACGTGGGCCTCGGTGAGACACGCCGGGTCCTGGGGTCGTACCCTCACCAGCTGTCCGGCGGGATGCTCCAGCGAGCGATGATCGCGATGGCCCTGGTCTGTCGGCCGTCACTGCTGATCGCTGACGAACCGACGACGGCCCTCGATGTGACGATCGCGGCGCAGATCCTGCGGCTGTTGCGGCGACTCCAGCAGGAGCGTGGCTTCAGCGTGCTGTTCATCACGCACGACCTGGGTGTCGTCCGCAGCATCAGTGATCGCGTTATCGTCCTGTATGCGGGCCGAGTGGCGGAGGAGGCCCTCACCCCTGCGCTGTTCGACCGCCCGCGGCATCCGTACACCCGAGGGCTCATGGCCGCCGTCCCGCGGCGAGCGACCCACGGCAAGGCCCTCAGCGCCATCCCGGGCTCCGTCCCGACCGATCCAGGCGCCGTCGCCGGCTGCGCGTTTGCCGCCCGCTGTCCGATCGCCATCGACCGCTGCCGCAGCGAGCGACCAGCCCTCCTGCCGACCGTAGAAGCGCACCTCGCAGCCTGCCACCTGGCCGAGCTGGCGTGACGACGGTGTTCGAACCCGCCTTGGCCGCCGATCCGATCGAGACGGCCCCACTGGTCCAGATCCGGGCCCTGGTCAAGGACTATCCGGTCCCCGGAGGATCGCGGCCCGTCCGCGCGGTCGCAGGCGTGGACCTGGACATCCGCGAGGGCGAGGTCTACGCGTTGGTCGGTGAATCCGGGTCCGGCAAGACCACGCTCGCGCGATGCCTCCTCCGGCTCGTCGATGCCACCTCCGGCGACATCCGGGTCGGTGGCGTCGATGTCCGAGCGGCCCGCGGCGACGTCCTCCGGCAGCTGCGGCTCAACATGCAGGTCGTGTTCCAGGATCCTGTCGGGTCGCTGGATCCGCGGATGCGTGTGCGCGACCTCGTCGCGGAGCCGATCCGGGCCCACCTGCGTCCGTCGAGGGCCTCGCTCGAGGCGACCGTCAACGAGCTTCTGGCGCAGGTCGGTCTCGGCCCGGCGCACCTGGACCGTCGCCCGCACGAGTTGTCCGGCGGCCAGTGCCAGCGCGTCGCCATCGCGCGAGCCCTGGGGCTTCGTCCTCGGCTCCTGGTGCTCGATGAGCCGACCTCGGCCCTCGATGTCTCCGTCCAGGCACAGATCCTCAATCTCCTGATGGACCTGCGCCGCCTGCACAACCTGACCTTCCTGCTCATCTCGCACGACCTCGGTGTCGTGCGCCACTTGAGCGACCGAGTGGGCGTGATGTACCTCGGACGGATCGTCGAGGAGGGCGACACGAGATCCATCTTCGATCGCGGCGGGCACCCCTACACACGGGCGCTGCTCGCGGCCATGCCGGACGTCGACGATGGTCACGTCGCCCCGATGCTGATCCGTGGCGACCCACCGAGTCCCACCTCGCCGCCGACTGGGTGTCCATTCCACCCCCGGTGCTGGCTTCGGACGAGCCTTGCCGATCCGGCGATCTGCACCACGACCGAACCGCCGCCCATCGCGCTCAGCCCCACGCAGCACGCCGCTTGCCACTTCGCGAGCGACACCGCCTCCCGGCTGTACCGGCGTTCGGGCGGCCACGGCGTCACTTTGGCGAACTGGCAGGACCCACCCACCAATCGGTGGGGCTACAGCCACCTCGACGAGCTGGTGCCCACATCGCCCATCTCGCGCGGGGACGGTGACGTGACGAGCCTGCCCCGCCAAGAGGCGGATATCGACGGGTTCATGTTCGAGTTTGGGGGCGCGCGGCACACCGTGGGGGCGATGCTGGGCGCGACCCAGACGGACGGGTTCCTGGTCCTGAACCGCGGACGCCTCGTTGCCGAGCACTATGCCGGCGAGACGACCAGGGAGACGCGGCACCTGCTCCAGTCCGTGTCCAAGTCCATGACCGCCACGCTGGTCGGCGTGCTCGTGGGCCAGGGAAAGCTGGACCCAGCGGACGAGGTCGGCCGATATGTCAGCGACCTGCGGGGCACCAGCTTCGATGGCTGCACGGTACAGGACCTCCTGGACATGCGAGCGGGAACACGCTTCTCGGAGGCGTATGACGATCTTGATGCCGAGATCCGCATCAGTGAACAGGTTTCCGGCTGGCGCCCGCGGTCATCGCCTGAGCTCCCGCCCGGGCTTCGGGGGTACATGGCCGGGCTCGTGAATTCGGGCCCGCACGGCGGTCCGTTCGAGTACCGATCGATCCTTTCGGATGTGCTTGGCTGGGTCGTCGAG
>JBKJXL010000243.1:0-2728 GCA_046716225.1 Candidatus Limnocylindrales bacterium
TCATTCGGCGTGCCATCGGCGTTCGCGAACCCATCGATGAAGACGAGCCGATGCGGGGGATTCGCCTCGACGACGTCCCAGAAGCCGTGCGCCTCGTCGCCCGTCGGGCCGGTCATGTGGTACTCGACGTGGCTTCCGGGCGCCAGATCGTGGGCGGTGAAGGTTGCCGGCCAGGTTGGCGGACCCCACCAACGCTCGAGCTGGCGAGGATCCGCCCACAGCTCCCACACGCGCGTCGGCGAGGCGTCGAACTCCGCGGTCAGGACCATGGTCAGGGCGTCGGGGTCCTTGTGGACGGCGGTGACGGTCATGTGCGTGTCTCCTTCCGGCTGATGAGGTCGGTCATGCGGTCGATGCGGCCGCGCCACAACGCCTCGTACTGGTCCAGCAGGCCTTGCGCCAGTCGCAATCCCTCCATGTTGGTGCGCACGACCTTGCGGCGGCCGGTGCGCTCCTTGGTGACGAGCCCGGACCGCTCGAGGACCGCCACGTGCTTCTGCACGGCCGCGAAGCTCATCGGGTAGTGCTCGGCCAGCTCGGCGACGCCTTCACGGCCACTGAGGGCGCGCATGACGATGTCGCGCCTGGTGGCGTCCGCCAGGGCGGCGAAGACGTGATCGGCGTCGAAGGTCGTCGTCATTGATACAACCATACGGTTGTATAACGGTTTCGTCAAGAGGGGGGTCCGAGAGGGGGGTCCGACTGTCGCCCTTCGACCGGGACCGGCGCCTCGGGTGCGTTGCCCCCGGAGTGCATGCCACGACCGTATGGGACACGTAGCCCCAAGATCCCGTCCATCCGGTGCGCCAGGTGCACATCCGGGCCAACGTGACGCCGCTGCCTGGCCGCGTGGGTCACCGGATGGACGCGAGTGCCAAGATGGCCGGCTCCTCGGCGTATATGGTCACGAGGTGCACCGCGACCCAAGGATCTGACGCAGAGGAGGGACATGGAAGGGGCATGACCGTCATCGATTGGTTACTCGACTCGGATCCCGCGATCCGATGGCAGGTGATGCGGGACATCACGCACGAGCCGGCGGACGTGATCGCCGCCGAGGGGGCAAGGGTCGCTATCGAAGGATGGGTAACGCGGCTGCTCGCGCTCCAGGCGCCTGACGGCCAGTGGGGCGGCAGGCCCTGGTCGCACGACTGGACGGACACGTTCCATGTTTTGGAGCTCCTGCGTCGGCTCGGACTGGATCCCCAGAGCGATCAGGCCCGGCAAGCCGTCGCACTCGTCGGCCACAACATCACCTGGAGGGATCCCGAATTCGAGACCCCATGGGCAGACAACCCGTTCTTCGATGGCGAGGTCGAGCCGTGCATCAACGGCAACACCGTCGCGACCGGCGCGTACTTCAGGGTGGACATGACGCCGCTTGTCGAGCGGCTCCTCAGCGAGCAGCTCCCGGACGGCGGCTGGAACTGCGAGGTGGAGAACGGCGCGTCCGTGTCGTCGATGGAGACGACACTCAACGTCCTCGAGGGCCTGCTCGAACACGAGCGAGCGATCGGCGGGTCGGCCCGGGTGGCGGAGGCACGCCGCCGCGGCGAGGAATACATGCTGGAACGCCGGCTGTACTTCCGGAGATCGACCGGCGAGGTGATCGACCTCGACTGGCTGCGGTTCTCGTTCCCGCACTGGTACCGCTACGACATCCTGCGGGCCTTGGACTACCTCCGCGAGGCCGGTGTCACGCCCGACGAGCGGATCGCAGATGCCATCACGGTCGTCGAGCGCCAGCGCGATCCCGCTGGTCGCTGGCCGCTCCAGAACGTCCACAAGGGCGAGTCCCACTTCGAGATGGAAGACGCCGAAGACCAGCCGAGCCGGTGGAACACGCTCAGGGCCATGCGCGTGCTGGACTGGTACGAAGGGCGGGCGGCGGGCCGTCGCGTCCGCCGACATTGACGGACTTGCCATCCAGTCTTACTGTGTCGAGTAAGAACACCGGAGGCTCCCATGCGAATCACGTCGAAGGGCCAGGTAACGATCCCGCAGGCGGTCCGTGAGCGCACCGGGCTGCTGCCGAACACCGATGTCGAGTTCGTGGTCGACGGTAGCGACGTCCGTATCGTCAAAGCCAGACCGGGCAGGCGACCGACGCGAGGGGTGACGGTCGTTCAGCGATTGCGCGCCTCACGCGGTGGCGTCCGGATGACCACGGACGAGATCATGGCTCTCACTCGCGGTGAGTGATGGACGAGGTCCTGGTCGATAGCAACGTCCTGCTTGACGTGGCGACGCGCGACCCAGTCTGGGGAGCCTGGTCTGCCGAGGCGCTCGAGCGAACCGCCGACGAGTCGATCCTGGTGATCGATCCGCTGGTCTACGCGGAAGTCTCGATCGGGTTCTTGACCATCGAGGATCTCGAGGCGGCGCTGCCTGCCGCTCTCTACCGGCGCGAGGATCTCCCATACGAGGCTGGTTTCCTGGCTGGCAAGTGTTTCCTGCAGTACCGGCGCGCCGGGGGTCTCAAGCGCTCGCCGCTTCCCGACTTCTACATCGGCGCGCATGCCGCCCTCGCGGGCTATCGTCTCCTCACCCGCGACGCCGCCCGCTACCGAACGTACTACCCGAGACTCGCGCTGATCGCTCCGTAGCGGGCCAGCGAGACCGGCGACTACGATCGCTGATATCACCTGGTCCGGCGCCACGGCTCAGCGCCAGGGAGACAACATGAAAGCCGCATTCAGGGATCGCTACGGCCCACCAGATGTCGTCG
>JBKJXL010000244.1:0-6843 GCA_046716225.1 Candidatus Limnocylindrales bacterium
GCAGCGTGAGATGTGTATAAGTTACAGATCCTGAAGATGTTGGCACCCACGACGACCCTCGACAGCGCGGCGGCCAGCGGGCCGTGCCAGCCTTCGTTGCCGCTGCCGAAGTCCTGCCGGCCCACCAGCTCGGAGGCCATCGTCCCGAGGACCTGGCTCGCGCCGACGACGAGCGCGAGCAGGCCGGCGAACGCCCACCCGTAGCGGTGCAGCCGGGTGAGCCATGCCGAGGCATCGGTCAGGTGACTGCGCCGGATGTCCTGGTCTCGGCGCTGCTGGTGATACCACCAGATCGGCATCGCCACGACGATCGTCGCCAGCGAATCGGAGATCAGCGGGCCGAAGGAACGATCCAGGCCGAAGATCGTCCCGAACGCGCGATCCATGATCTGGTACATCCCGATGGTCGCGAACGCCAGGGCGACGGTCGCCACGAGGGCCATGTGGAACGCGCGAAGGGCCGAGTGGCGATCCTCGTGACCCGATGCATCCATGCCGCGCCAGCCGCGACCCACCAGCGTCCAGTGGATCGCGAACAACGGGGCGCCCACGACCACCAGGGCGATGGCCAGGCTGACCTGCTCGCGACCGACGTCACCGCCACCGCCAAGGAAGCTCGAACCGAGCGCATCGGCCGCTTCCCCGAAGACGAGGGCGACCAGGTTGTAGAGCCCGGCAGCGAGCACCAGCAGGCTGAAGGATGAGACCGCGTAGAGGTAGAGCCGCCTGGCGACGCCCATGGTTTGGACCTCCCGTCCCGTCAGTACCCGAAGCCGACCGATTCGACGCCGACCAGCGGTTCGTCCACGTACCAGACGCCGTCTTCCCGTACGAGGCGGACAGAGCGGTCGGATGAGTAGCGGTTCCCACCGAGTCCGCCCTCGTAGAACTGGTCGATGCGCAACTCGAGGACGGCGCGGTCGCCGGTGACCTCGCTCCCGAGCAAGACGACGCGACGGTCCTCCTGGCGCTGCCAGGACTGCTCGGAATCCATCCGACGATACTCGTCGCGGGTGAGGTCGCCGGTCACGTTCGAGGACAAATGCGCGTAGGCCTCGTCGGTGTCGCCTGTCTCCCAAGCCTCGTAGTAGTCCTGGAAGGCGGCCTCGGGGGATCCCGCCGGATAGGTCGTCGGCGAGTCCGGGAGCGCGACCGCAACGATCACGGCGACGACGATGAGCGCGACGATCGCCAGGGTGGCGACCAGCACGGATCGTGGTGGACGCGAGCGCCCGGAAACAGGCGCCGCGCTGACGTCAGCTGACTCGTCCACAGCCGGACCTCGTGATGCATCCATGGGGCGGAGACGCCCCTGTTCCATAAGTGTTACACGGGGCCGTCCGGACGCATCGACCCCCGCGTATGACGCGGGACCTCGTGCTACACTCCCGCCCTCACGGCAGGGACCGAGAGGAGTAGCGTCGGGACCGGACCCCAAGCGAGCGCGGGATGGTGTGAGCCGCGTGGGACGGTCGGCGTGAACGTCGCTCGCGAGCCGGGACGGGAGACGCCCGATAGCGCGCCACGAGGGCATCGGACCACGGCGGCCGGGATGACCGGTCCGCACCGGCGCCGAACCAGCTGGTGGTACCACGACCCCGTTCGTCCGCTGGACGAACGGGCGTTTGCGTTCCAGGAGCCAGCGATGACCGAGCCGGCCGCGACGAACGGACTGCCCAAGGCCTATACACCGCGAGAGGTCGAGGGCGACATCTACGAGCGCTGGCTGGCAGCCGACGTCTTCGCGCCAGACGGTGCCGGTTCGACCGCGGATCCGACCCTGCCGCCATTCACCATCATCCAGCCGCCGCCGAATGTGACCGGCTCGCTCCATCTCGGCCACGCCCAGCGGACCGCGGTGGAGGACCTGATGATCCGGCACGCCCGGATGCGCGGCCGTGAGGCCCTGTTTCTGCCCGGACTCGACCACGCCGGCATCGCGGCGCAGTTCGTCCTCGACGGGATCCTGGCGAAGGAAGGCGAGAGCCGCCAAAGCCTGGGCCGCGACCGCTATCTGGAGCGGATGCGCGCGTTCGTCGCCGTGACCCGCGAGGTCATACTCGGACAGCAGCGCCGCGTCGGCGCATCGGCGGACTGGGGACGGCTGCGCTACACGATGGACGAGGGTTCCGGCAGGGCCGTCCGGACCGCCTTCGAGCGGTTGTATCGCGATGGACATGCCTACCGCACCGAGGCGCTCGTCAACTGGTGCCCTGGTTGTGGGACGAGTGTCAGCGACCTGGAGGTCATCCCGACGCCCGAGACCGGCACGCTGTGGTCCGTGCGCTATCACCTGCTGGACCCCGTGACCGGCCAGCCCGATCCGGACACCACGATCACGGTCGCCACGACCCGGCCCGAGACGATCCTGGGCGACACCGCCGTCGCGGTCCATCCGGATGACCCGCGCTATCGGGCCGTGATCGGCCGCGTCGCGCGGATCCCGTTCATCGAGCGCGACGTCCCGGTCATCGCCGACGATGTCGTCGACCAGGCGTTCGGTACCGGCGCCGTCAAGATCACGCCGGCCCACGATCACGACGACCGAGCGACGGGTCTCCGCCACGGTCTCGCGGCCCCCACCGTCCTCGCCGACGACGCGACCGTGGCCGGCACCGGCACGGTCTACGACGGGCTGGATCGATACGAGGCGCGACGGCGGATGGTCGCCGACCTCGACTCGATTGGTGATCTCGTGGCGAGCAAGCCGCACGAGATGGTCATCGGGCGATGCCAGCGCAGCGACGACGTCGTGGAGCCGCGACTCAAGACGCAGTGGTTCATCCGCACCGGGCCGCTGGCCGAACGCGCGCTGGCGTCCACGCGCGCTGGCCGGACCCGGATCCTCCCGGACCGGTTCGAGAAGACCTGGGAACACTGGATGACCACGATCCGCGACTGGAACGTCAGTCGCCAGCTGTGGTGGGGCCATCGGATCCCGGCCTGGTACTGCCCGGATGGCCACGTGACGGTGTCGTCGGCACTGGACGGCCCGAGCGCGTGCGAGGTCTGTGGCGGACCTTCTTCGGAGCTGCAGCAGGACCCGGACGTCTTCGATACCTGGTTCAGCTCCGGGTTGTGGCCGTTCTCGACGCTGGGCTGGCCGGACGACACGGCAGACCTGGCCCGCTATCACCCGACCTCGGTCATGGAGACGGGTTACGACATCATCTTCTTCTGGGTCGCCCGGATGATGATGATGGGCCTGACCCTGACCGACCGGGAGCCCTTTCACACGGTCTATCTGTCGGGCCTTATCCGTGACCCGGAAGGCCAGAAGATGTCGAAGACCAAGGGCAACGTGGTCGATCCGCTCGGTGTCATCGACGAGTCGGGCGCCGATGCCCTGCGCTTCGCGCTCATCCATGGCGCCGCCCCGGGGATCGACCAGCGGTTCGGACCAGCCAAGCTGGAGCATGCGCGGAACTTCGCGAACAAACTGTGGAATGCGACCCGGTTCGTCGTGGGTGCCAGACCGGCCTCCATCGCCGACGGTGTCGAGCGGCAGCTGGCCGACGCCCACTTCACGGGTCCCACCGAGCGCTGGCTCCTGTCGCGGGCTGCCGGCACGACCTCGGCCGTGGATGCCGCCATGGAGGACTACGCGTTCGCCGAGGTGACCCGACTCCTGTACGACGCGATCTGGAGCGAGTACTGCGACTGGGGGCTCGAGTTCGCCAAGGTCCGGCTCGCCGACGAGTCGCTCCCGGTCGAGGCGCGGGAGGCGACCTGGTGGACGCTCGTCGACGTTCTCGACACATACCTTCGCCTGCTACATCCGGTCATGCCGTTCATCACCGAGGCGCTCTGGGCGTCGTTGCCCCATCGGGCTTCGGATCCGCCGCTCCTGATCGGCGCCCGCTGGCCGGGGGTCGGGGAGCGCGATATCGAAGCTGAGGCGCAGCTCGAGGCGCTCATCGACCTGGTCCGCGGCATCCGCAATGCCCGTTCGGAGGCTCGGATCGAGCCGGCCACCTGGCTGCCGGTGGACGTCGCGATCGCGACGGGGTTAGGCCCGGCGTTCGAGGCGCTGGCGCCCGCGATCGAACGGCTGGCGCGCGCCCGTCCGCTGGCCCGGCGCCTGACCGCCGACGACCTGCAGGCATCCGACGCCGGCTCCACGGGCCTGTTCGTCGCTGCCGGGGAGAGCCAGGCGATCGTGCGCTCGGGCGCGTCCACGGCGGATACCGAGGCCTCGGCGCGCGACCGCGCCCGGATCGAGCGGGAACTCGAGGAGGCGGAGGGTCGCCTGGCGTCCGTCCGAACCCGGCTGTCCGACGAAGCGTTCACATCGAAGGCGCCGGCTCCGATCGTCGACGGGGCCAGGCACCAGGAGGCCGAGTTGGCCGAGCTCGCGGATCGACTGCGCGACCGGCTCCGAGGATAGCCGACCGAGGACCCCTGCTACCATGGCGGCCGACCCGCTCAACGTCGTGGAGGCCGCACGTGCCGCTCGAGTTCCTGAAGCGCAAGGGGAGTGCCGACGCCCCGTCCGAGACCGTCCCGACGGCCGTGGCACGGCCGACGTCGTCGAGCCTGGCGATGCCGGAGGAAGTGGTCGCCCAGGAGTACCAGCTGAAGCTGTACTACGCGGGCAAGAGCAGCGAAGGCGTGCGGATGAAGGCCGGGCCGGATGCGCTGTCGGAGCTGCCGTCCATGCTCGCGGGCCTCGCCCGGACGGAGGTCGAGGTCGTCGAACCGCTGCCGATCGAGTTCAGCCAAGCCACGCCGGCGATCGCCCGTCCGTCCGAGGCGATGCAGTGGCTGAACGCCCATCATGTGCACTCGCCGATCACCCGCCACGCGCTCGTCGTGCTCGAGTCGATCGACGCGGTCGACCTCGCCTTCGATACGTTCGTGTGCACGATGCTCGACGGCGAGGTCGATACCTCCGGCTACCCCGAGTACAACGCCGTCGTGGGTGGGGTTGCCGCCCACTGGGATGAAGCGACCGGCGACCTGATCTGCCGTGCCGTGGTCGGCTGGGGCGGCAAGGGCGTCCGCGGCGACACAGACCGGATCGGCGCCAAGCTGATCGCCGGGATCCTCTCGAACATCCTGGCCAGCCGGCACGCGCTCGGGCTGACCGCCATCGAACGGCCGGTCCCGGCTGCCGGACGCGGCGGCCTCGTCTGCGCCCACTGCGGGTTCGCGTCGGCGCACGAGCGTGCGTTCTACTGCCCCAAGTGCGGTATGCGCCTGCTGCGCGGCTGAGGCCGAGCTCGCCCGTGCCCCTGTACGACTACGACTGCGCGAACTGCGGCCAGCGGTTCGAGATCCTGCGCGGCGTCCATGCCGATCCGCCGTCGGCCTGTCCGCTGTGTGGCGGCGGCCCGATCAAGAAGGCGTTCGCCACCCCTGCGCTTCACTTCAAGGGATCCGGTTGGGCAAAGAAGGAGCGTCGCGCGACGGTCAGCCCGGAGGCCCAGAAGGCGACTGGCGGGTCCGACAGCGACGCATCGCCCGCCTCGAACGCCGGCGGGTCGGGCTCGGACACATCGAGCGGGACAGGCGGATCGTCCGGCGCCGACGGGTCGTCCGAGTCGAAGGCATCCCCCTCCAACGGCGGCACCACGACCGCGGCTGCCAGCGCCTCGACGACATCGCCAAGCGCGGGCGACGGCGGCTCGAGCTCGAAGCGCAAGGCAGACTGACGATGGCCGCGCCCGCTGACTGGATCACGCTGGCCGAGGCCTCCGAGATCCTGCTGGCAGCCAACATCAGCTTCACGCCCGAGACGATCGGTCGGTGGGCGCGGACCGGTCGCCTGCAGAGCATCAAGCTGGGCGGGCGGCGGTTCGTCCGACGCGGCGAGGTGAAGGCACTGGTGGCTGTTCCACGGCGGGTACGCGCGACCGATGTCCAGCCCGGGCTGTTCGAGGATTGGCGGGGCTGATCCCCACCGAGATGGATCTCGCAGCCCTCCTCGAACGCGTCCTCGGAGATCGCCGGGTCGCCCGGATCATGGCCATCCTCGAGACGTTCGGCAAGGCGCCCGGCGGCCTCCTCGCGAACGGACTGGCGTTCGCCACGTTGTTCGCGTCGCTCCCGACCTTCCTCCTGGCGTTGGGCGTGGCCGGCGTCATCGCCGGCGAT
Source organism: Candidatus Limnocylindrales bacterium (assembly GCA_046716225.1). Classification (GTDB taxonomy): domain Bacteria; phylum Chloroflexota; class Limnocylindria; order Limnocylindrales; family CSP1-4; genus SPCO01. The sequence goes on from JBKJXL010000244.1 coordinate 6,097, forward strand.
CCCACCGTGGTCGAGAAGATGACGAACGCACTCGTCGGGGCCTTTCCGCCACTTGCGGAGCTGATCGAGTCGTCGATGGTGGCCGTCAGCCAGGGCGCCGCCGTGCCCGGCCTCAAAGGCCGGGGCGGTGTGGTGTGGACGGTCAGCCCGCTGTACGTGACGCTGGACGTGGCGTTCGCCCGGATCTTCTCGGCGATCCCGGAGCGCGACGTCTTCCGGCGGACCGCGCGGGGATTCGTGTGGGTCGCATTGCTCGCCGCGGTGATCATCGGTTTGATCCTGCTCGCGTCGGTGGCGACCGCCTTCGACGCGTTGCTGCCCGGCACGTTCCCCTTGGCCGGCACGATCCTGCGGGTCGTCAGTTCGCAGCCGTTCCTGCTCGGCGCCACGATCGGCGGTGTCGGTCTGCTCTATCGCGTCATGCCCCCGCGACCGCCGGCGATCCGGACACTCGCTCCGCCAGCGATCCTGGCCGGCCTCACGATCTGGCTGTTGACCCAGGCCTTCACGTTCCTGGCACCGCGCCTGGTCGGCGTGGCCGCCCTCGCGGGATCCCTGGCGACCGCGTTCATCGCCCTGGCGTGGTTGTCGTTCCTGTTCCAGGCCCTGCTGTACGGTGCGGCGTGGGTGAAGGTCCGCGAGGACGAACAGCGGGCCGGGTCAGGCGACCTGGGAGGTCCCGCAGCGGCGACAGAACCGGGCGGTGGCGGAGAGTGACAGTCCGCAGCTGACGCACGGCTGGACGCC
>JBKJXL010000245.1:0-3509 GCA_046716225.1 Candidatus Limnocylindrales bacterium
TTCTGCCAGGCATCCTCCACGGTCGCCCACTGGTCGAGGTTCACGCTAGCCGCTGCGTGCACGTCGCGCAGGCCCGGAACGCCCGGAGCCAGCGACAGGGCTGCCGCGATCACCCCGACGACCAGGGCGCGCTGGGCCGACCGTCGATGCCGGAACCCGTGACGATGCGACACAGCACACTCCGGAAGAAGCTTGGTCGGGTCATCGTTGCGGAGCCAGCGCGATTGTCGAGTAGCCCATCCTGACCAGGGACCGCTCCGCACCTACCTGCAGGGCATCAGCGAGCGCGCCCGGGATCGTTCTTGTGGTGTTCGCTCACACCGCTCGGGCGGTCAGGAGTAGACCCAGAACACCAGGCAGTCGGTGGACGCATCCCAGCCGACCATGGCCCCAGCCGGGATCGACAGCATGTCGCCGACGCGAAGGTCGTACGGATCGCCGCGATCGATCGAGACGCGCACCGACCCTTCGAGTACCAGGACCGTCTCTCGAGCCGGGATCCCCACCTCGGCCGGCACGGCGCCTTCGGGACCAGCGCGCCATAGTCCGGCCTTCGTCGCGCCGAGATCGAACACCATGTGGGCAGCGCCCCCGACGTCGTCGTCCCGCTCCCAGGTCCTCGCACCAGCGCGCGAGACGAAGACCGATCCGCTCTGGCTCATCCTGCCAGGACCTGCGCGTCGGCCACCGGCCACGCCACGAGGACGCGATCCCCGACGGTCGGCACCGCGTCGCGTCTGTCGGAGGTGACGACGAACGTGCTGTCCGAGCCGTCGATCCGGCCGTGCACCTGGGTCTGCGAGCCGACGAACGCGACGGCGTCGATCAATGCCGGGACAGCAACCTCGTCGGCCGTGGGCGTCTGATCCGGCTCGAGCCAGCGCGCCGCCTCCGGTCGGAACGCGAGATAGGCCGCCGATCCGTCACGCAGCTCCGACCGACGAGCTCGGATCAGGCCGACCGAGTCAACCTGCAACCCTCCCGGCGCGACGCTCCCATGCAGGAAGTTCATGCGTCCGATGAACGAGGCGACGAAGTGGTCGGCCGGTCGGTCGTAGAGCTCGATCGGCGTGCCGATCTGGAGGACCCGACCAGCCCGCATGACGGCGATCCTGTCGGCCATCGTCAGCGCTTCTTCCTGATCGTGCGTCACCACGATGAAGGTGATCCCGACCTCGTGCTGCAAGCGCTTCAACTCCAACTGCATCTCCCCACGCAGCTTGCGATCGAGCGCCGCCAGCGGTTCGTCCAGGAGCAGCACACGCGGTCGCTTCACGATCGCCCGAGCCAGGGCGACCCGCTGGCGCTCCCCGCCGGAGAGCTGGTTCGGGCGACGATCCGTGAGATCGCCCAGCCCGACCTTGGCGAGCACGTCGTCGACCCGGTCGCGGATCTCCGCTGCCGGCAGGCGCTCGGCGCGAAGACCGTACGCGATGTTGTCCCACACCCGCATGTGCGGGAACAACGCGTACGACTGGAACATCATGTTGACGGGCCGGTCGTACGGCCGCGAGCCGACCAGGTCGCGACCGTCCAGCAGCAGTCGTCCCGAGGTCACCTCCTCGAACCCGCCAAGGCAGCGCAGCAACGTGGTCTTGCCGCAACCGCTGGGGCCGAGCAGTGCGAAGAACTCGTTCTCGCGGATCGCGATCGAGACATCGTCGAGCGCCCGGACAGAGCCGAACTCCTTGACCGCGTGCTCGATCTCGATGACGTTCACAGCCGTCCGGTCCTGCTCGTGCGAATCGTCGGTCATGCGGTTCCTTCCTCGGTCGCTCGGGGCTGGGTCGTCGTCCGGCCGCGGTTCACCAGCAGGGCTCCGGCGATCAGGACGAGGCTGAAGCCGAGCAGGAGCGTCGCCACGGCATTGATCTCCGGCGTCACCCCGAAGCGGATCATCGAATACACCTGGATCGGGAAGGTGACCGTCCGTCCGGCCGTGAAGTAGGCGATGACGAACTCGTCCACGGACAGGGTGAAGACGACCAGCGCCGCCGAGACGATCCCGGGCAGGATGACGGGCAGGGTGATCCGGAAGAAGGTTGGGATCTCGCGGACGCCGAGATCGAGGGAGGCCTCCTCGATGGAGTGATCGAAGCCGCGCAGCCGGGTCCTGACGATCGCCGCGGCGAAGGCGATCCCCCACACGGAGTGGGCCAGCACGATCGACCCCACGCCCAGCGGGAGCTGGATGAGCGAGTAGAACGACAGCAGCGCGATGCCGAGCACGATGTCCGGGACAAGGAGCGGGAAGTACACGGCGCTGTCAAGGACGCTGCTCCGCGTGTAGCGCTCGAGGCCGAGGGCCAGGAGGGTCCCGAGCACCACCGCGATGGCCGTGGCCACGGCGGCGATGAGCATCGTCGTACCGAGTGCCCCGAGCAGCTCCGGGTTCCGGAAGACCTCGCCGTACCATCGGGTCGTGAAGCCCTGCCACGAGACCACCGCCCGCTGGGCGTCGTTGAACGACAGCACGACCAGGACCACGAGCGGCAGGTACAGGAATCCGAAGAGCCCGACCATCAGGACCTTGAGCCAGGGCGAATCGCCGGCTCGCGACTCACGCTTCAAGTTGGATCTCCCGGCCGTGGCGCAGGACGCGCGACTGGACGACCAGCAGGATCATCAGGACGGCCATGAGCATCAGCGCCAGCGTGGACCCGAAGGGCCAATCGCGAGCCTCCAGGAACTGCTGGTTGACGAGGTTGCCGACCATGATCCGTCGCCCGCCACCCAGCAGCTGTGGGACCGGGAAATTCCCGAGGGATGGGACGAAGACGAAGACACAGCCGGCCACGATCCCGGGCAGCACCAGCGGCAGCGTGACCGTCCGCAGGACGCGAAGCGGCCGAGCTCCTAGGTCCAGCGCGGCTTCGCGGACCTCGGGGTTGAGCCGCTCCAGCGAGGCGTACAGGGGCAGGATCATCAACGGGAGGTAGCCGTAGACCAGCCCCAGGACGACAGCGAAGTCGTTGTAGAGCAGGGGCAGGGGCGCGTCGATCAGGCCCACCTGGCGCAGAGTCTGGTTGACGACGCCTTCGCGGTTGAGCAGGACGATCCAGGCGTAGGTCCGGATCAGGAAGTTGGTCAGGAACGGCAGGACGACCAGAAAGAGCAGCGCCGCGCGCATCCGCGGGCTCGCGCGGGTCGCGATGAAGTAGGCCGCCGGGAGGCCGATCAGGAAGCAGATGACCGTCGTGACGAAGGCCACCTGGATCGAGTACCACAGGACGCCCAGGTACAGCGGATCGAAGGCCCGGGTGAAATTGCCCAGCGTGAACTCGTAGACGATGCCACCGAACGAACCTCGTTTGAAGAACGATGAGACGAGGATCAGGGTGATCGGCGCGATGAGGAAGACGGCCCACCAGCCGAAGGCCGGCACGAGCGTGAGCCGCCCGCTTCGAAACCGCCCAGACAGTCGGCGCGCAGGGAGCCGAGCGCCGCTATCGGCGCTCGGCTCGGACCCAGCCATCGGACGTCAGGTCCGCGGCGGGCCGTGTCAGGGC
>JBKJXL010000246.1:0-4095 GCA_046716225.1 Candidatus Limnocylindrales bacterium
CCGCCGTTGTTCAGCGGCGACCAGGTCCAGACGGCCACGATCGGTCAGGACACGACCGGAGGCCTGACCGTCGACTTCGTCCTCAAGGAGCAAGGCGCCAAACTGTTCGCCGAGTACACGGCGTCGAGTGTCGGCGACTATTTTGCGATCGTGCTGGACGGCACGGTCATCTCGGCACCGGTCATCCAGAACTCCATCCCCAACGGTCAGGTGCAGATCTCGGCCGGCGGCATCGGCGGATTCACGCCGGCCGACGCGAACAACCTGGTCACGGTCCTCAAGTTCGGCTCGCTGCCGTTCCCGCTGCAGGAGCTGTCGAGCTCGGAGATCAGCGCCACCCTCGGCGCCCAGTTCCTCGACCAGAGTCTGATCGCCGGCCTCATCGGGATCCTGTCGGTGGTCACCTTCATGCTCCTGTACTACCGGCTGCCGGGCCTGGTCGCGAGCTTCGCCTTGATCTACTACACGATCGTCGTCTATGCGATCTTCCGGCTGATCCCGGTCACGCTGACGTTGGCGGGCGTCGCGGGCTTCGTGTTGTCGATCGGCATGGCGGTGGACGCCAACATCCTCATCTTCGAACGGATGAAGGAGGAGCTGCGCCTCGGCAAGTCCCTGCCGGCGGCGGTCGAGGCGGGCTTCAATCGCGCCTGGAATTCCATCCTGGACTCGAACGTGTCGTCGCTCATCACGGCGACGATCCTGTACTCGCTGGGGTCGTCCGCGATCCGCGGCTTCGCGCTTGTCCTGATCATCGGCGTGCTCGTCTCGATGTTCAGCGCCATCGTCGTGACCCGCTCGATCATGCGGCTCGTCGTCCGGTTCGACTGGGCGCGCAGGCCGTGGCTGTACGGGATGCGCGAGGACGAATTCCTCGCCCTTGGCCTGTCCCGGCCCACGTCCCGCCGTGGAGCGGTGACCCGTGTTTGACATCATCGGCAAGCGCCGCTGGTTCTACGCCTTCTCGCTGGCGATCACGCTCCCGGGCCTGTTCTTCATCCTGTTGACCCCGTTCACCAGCGCCGGGCTCCAGTTCACGATCGATTACACCGGCGGGACCGTCTGGGAGATCAAGTTCGAGGACCCGACCGTCACGCCAGACGACGTCGAGGTCGTCTTCGCCCAACAGGGCCTCGAAGCCATCGCGATCTCCACCAGTGGCGGGTTCATCCAGATCAAGACCGAACCGATCGGGCTCACGCCGCCGGCTCCGGCTCCGACCCCGGTCCCAACGCTCCCGACGGGGAACGGCAGCCCGGACCCGTCTGCCTCGCCCTCGGCCCCGCCGTCCACCTCGCCCTCCGCGTCGCCATCCGCGGCCCCCGCGGGGAACACCAACCTGCCGACCAGCGGGCAGATGGGCCAGATGGTCGTCGCGCTCGAGGCGCAACTAGGCCAGATCGAGGAACAGGCCAGCCTGACCACCATCGGACCAGTCGTCAGCTCCGATCTCGTGAGCCAGGCGATCGTCCTCATCGTCGTCGGTTCGTTGGGGATCATGTTCTGGATCACGTACCGGTTCCGCGACGTGAAGTTCGGCGTCGCGGCCCTCATCGCGCTGCTCCACGACGTGATCGTGGTCCTGGGCGCCTTCGCCATCATGGGCACGTTCTTCCATGTCCAGATCGATGCCCTGTTCGTGACCGCGATGTTGACGATCATCGGGTTCAGCGTGCACGACACCATCGTCGTCCTCGACCGCGTCCGCGAGAACAAGGCTCGACATGCCGGCGAGCCGTTCGACCAGATCGTCAATCACTCCATCCTGCAGACGTTCGGGCGCTCGGTCATGACCAGCCTGACCGTCGTGTTGACCCTGCTCGCCCTGCTGCTCTTCGGCGGCAGCGCGATCCAGGACTTCATCCTGGCGCTGCTCATCGGCATCGTGTCCGGAACGTTCTCGTCGATCTTCGTGGCAAGCCCCATCGTCGTGGACTGGAGCCTGTGGGATGACCGACGGCACGGCCGGATCGCCTCGACGCGCGCACCGCGGGTCCGGCGCTCGGCGTCCTGACCATGGTGGTGCACCAGTGCGGTAAAGCCGCGGTGCAGCGACCCGTGGCATCCTGACGTCGTGGTGGAACCGCGCTTCCGTTGGGTCTTTCCCGCTCCGTTGGTATTGACGCCTGAGTTCGAGGCTGCGGCGCGCGCACGTAACGTATCGGACCGGATCGCCGCCCTGCTTGCCCGCCGAGGCGTGCTGGACCCCCGCGATCTCGACGCCTGGTTTGCCGAGCCGCTCGACGGCTTGCACGATCCGGCCCTCCTGCCGGATGCGGATCTGCTGCTGGCCCGCCTGACCCGGGCTCGGTCGGATGGGGAGCGCGTCCTCGTCTTCGGCGACTTCGATGCCGACGGTCTGACCGGACTCACGATCATGACCCTGGCGTTGCGTCGGTTCGGGGTGGCCGTCGAACCGTACGTGCCCAGCCGTCTCGACGAAGGTCACGGCCTGTCCCTGGCGGCGATCGAGGCCGCGCTGACGATCGGGGCGTCGGTCATCGTCACCGTAGACTGCGGGACGACCAGCCACACGGAGATCTCGATCGCGCGCGAGCGAGGGGTCGACGTCATCGTCACGGACCACCATCGCGTCCCGCGCGTCCTTCCCGACGCGGTCGCCGTGGTCAACCCGCATCGGGCCGACTCCGTGTACCCGGACTCGCGCCTGGCGGGCAGTGGCGTGGCGTTCAAGGTCGCCCAGCTCCTGCTCCGTGGCGAGCCCGGCGGACCCGCCGCCGCCCTCGCTCTGGCGGACCTCGCCACGATCGGATCGGTCGCGGACGTCGCGCCGGTCGTCGGCGAGAACCGGGCGATCGCCCGCCTGGGCCTGGAGCGACTCCGGACGGCGCCTCGTCCCGGGATCGCGGCGCTCCTGGAGCGGGCCCGCGTGGCCCCGGCCGCCGTGGATCTGGAGACCGTGTCGTTCGCGCTCGCACCTCGCCTGAACGCCGCCGGTCGGGTGGGGGAGGCGATGGAGGCCGCCCGACTGCTGCTGTCCGAGGACCCTGCCCAGGCGGCGATCCACGCCGACGCTCTCGAGCTCGCCAACGGCGAGCGCCGCGACCTGATGAAGACCGCCGTCGCAGAAGCCCGGGCCTTGGTCGCCGATGTGCCCGATGCGCCGGCCACGCTCGTCCGTGGTCCGTGGGGCGTGGGCATCGTGGGGCTGGTCGCCGCCCGACTTGCCGAGGACCATGGCCGGGCCGCGGTCGTCGGTGCGGAACTCGGCGATGTCATCCGGGCATCCTGCCGCAGTGATGGGGTGCTGGACCTCGGTGCGACCCTGGAACAGTGCGGAGACCTGTTCATCCGGTTTGGTGGGCACGCCGGCGCCGCCGGCTTCGAGCTCGCGACGGACCGCTGGGACGCGTTCCGTGCAAGGTTCCTGGCCCTCGCCGCAGCCAGCGCCCCTGCTGACCCTCGTGTCAAGCTGCCGATCGACCTAGCGCTACCGGCTCGCGATGTCGACTACGCCCTGTACCGGGAGTTCGCGGCTCTCGTCCCGGCCGGGCCCGGCAATCCGGACCCGCTCGTGGCCGTGCTCGGCCTCACCGTGACTCGCGTACGTTCGGCGACCGGTGGCCACACGCAGCTCACGTTGCGGCGCGAGCGGGACGTCCTGGACGGGATCGCGTTCGGCCGGACTGACCTCGCGGAGACGGTCCATGAGGGTGATCGGGTGGACGTCGTCGCCCGACTGGCCAGCCGCTCGTTCGGCGGGTACGAGTCGCTCCAGCTCGAGATCCGCGATGTGTGTCTCAGCGGCCATCACGACCGCGTGCCTGTCGTGGCTGACCCCGTCGGCGCGAACTCGTCGCCCCCGGCCGAGGTCCCGGCATGAGCCGCCAGGGCAGGCCGAAGACGCGCGGCGTCGGGGACCCGTTCGGCGCGATGCCGACGGGCTCGTGGGTCGCGCCGATCCTGTCGATCGTCGGCCTGGTCGTCGTCCTCCTCGTCTCACTCAGCCTGCTGGGGGTGGATCTCAAGATCGGGACGCCGGGCACCGGCAACACCGGCGGGAGCGGCGGGACCGTCAACCGGACGCCGGCGCCGTCGGGCGTCGTCCTGCCGGAGCCCGAGGCGGCCTTTCCC
>JBKJXL010000247.1:0-4089 GCA_046716225.1 Candidatus Limnocylindrales bacterium
GGTTCATCCCGCGCCGCGCTCGTCCCAGTTGACTGTCACCGTGACTGCCAACGAGTTGGACGTGGGCGGACTCCGGCGGACGGTCCGTCCACAACATCCAGCACTTCTGAGCGTGAAACGGACGGTAGCGGACGGTCGTGGACTCGTTTCCTCGGACTCATAAGCCCTTGGTCGGTGGTTCAAATCCGCCCTCCGCTACCAACCCTCATGCGTCAACGACGACCTCACGGCTGCCGGGGTCGCTTCGTGTCCGCCAGCGCGAACGTCGGCGTCGCCCTCCTCGATTTCTCGGCTAGCGTTACGCGGTCGTGGCTGGATCGTCAGTTGCGGGACCTGGTGGGGCACCGGTCTGATCGGTCGCTACCAGAGGGTGAACCGTTGTCGGTCGAAGGGGGCGGGGCCACGTCCGTGATCGTGACGGGGGACCCTCGGCCGGCCCGGGTGACCCGGTGCACGCCTCGCCAGAGGGCACCTGCGGACCGTTCGTGATCGCGATACTCCGCCCGCAGATACGACTCGCCACCGACCCACCAACCGAGCCCGATCAGGAACAGGAAGATACCGAGGCCCAGCCAGGCCAGCGCCCGGAGGATGTCCAGGTCCAGGAGCGCGACGATCGCCCAGGCGAACGACCCGATCGCGCCACCAACGCCGATCACGCCGAGGAACCGCGACTCGAATCGGAAAAGTCCGTGGAGCCACTCCGGTTGTCGACGGCGTCTGGCTTTCTTGGGCATCGGACGACCTCGGACGATCCGACTTGCGGAGTCACGGACTCGGTCGCATGGTAGACCCCAGGCTGCCTGACGGGTCGCCGACACAGCTAGCAACGTGCGGGCGATGACGACCAGGTCGTTTCGATTCCTTCATCTTCGGGCGCATCACCATCCGGCCGCACGCCGCGTCCGTAGGGAGAGGTGGGGGACAGGACCACCGTCACGGGGTCGTCACGGACCCCGGCGCTATACTCGCGGGACGGCGACACTCGTGCGTCGCCCGTTGTGACCCCGGAGGCTCCCTCTTGAATCCGAAGTTCTTCCGGAACGGCATCGTCATGCTGTTCCTCGTCGTGGGTACCGCGGCGCTGCTCTTCACCTGGATCAATACGACCAGCGAAGCGACCACGGTTCGCTATTCCGAATTCCTGAGCAACGTCGAGAACGGGCAGGTCGCGAAGGTCACCCAGACCGGCAGCAGCCTGCTCGTGGTTCCTAGAGACGAGCCGACGACCTATACCGTCGTCGTCCCGACCAGTCTCCTGACGCCGGTCCTCACCGACATGCAGGCCGCCGCTGCCCGCGGCGGCATCACCCTCGCACCCGACATCTACGGGGCGGAGGATCCGCCCGACACGTCGTGGATCAGCCTGATCGCAACGTTCGTGCTGCCGCTGCTGATCATCGGCGGGTTCATCTTCTTCATGATGCGCCAGGCCCAGGGCACCAACAACCAGGCGATGTCCTTCGGCAAGAGCCGGGCCCGCATGTTCCTCGGCAACAAGACGGTTGTCACGTTCAACGACGTCGCCGGCGTGGACGAGGCCAAGACCGAGCTCCAGGAAGTCGTCGAGTTCCTCAAGTACCCGGAGAAGTTCAACTCGCTCGGCGCGCGCATCCCACGCGGCGTCCTGCTCGTGGGCCCTCCCGGCACGGGCAAGACGCTGATGGCGCGAGCCGTCGCGGGCGAGGCCGGGGTCCCGTTCTTCAGCATCTCGGGTTCTGAATTCGTCGAGATGTTCGTCGGCGTCGGCGCCAGCCGCGTTCGCGACCTGTTTGACCAGGCCAAGCGCAACTCGCCGTGCATCGTGTTCGTCGACGAGATCGACGCGGTCGGTCGTCAGCGCGGCGCCGGCTTGGGTGGCAGCCATGACGAGCGCGAGCAGACCCTCAACCAGATCCTCGTCGAGATGGACGGCTTCGACACGAACACGAACGTGATCGTCGTTGCCGCCACCAACCGCCCGGACGTCCTGGATCCGGCGCTGCTGCGCCCGGGTCGGTTCGACCGCCAGGTCATCCTCGACCGCCCCGACATGAGGGGCCGCACGGAGATCCTCAAGGTCCATACCAAGGGCAAGCCGCTCGACAAGGCCGTCGAGGTCGAAGGCGTCGCCCGTCAGTCGCCGGGCTTCTCGGGCGCGGATCTCGCCAACCTCGTCAACGAGGCGGCCATCCTGGCCGCGCGGCGCAACAAGAAGACGATCGGGATGTCCGAGTTCCAGGAAGCCCTGGAGCGGATCGTGGCCGGCCCGGAGCGCAAGTCGCGGATCATCTCCGATCAGGAGAAGGTGATCATCGCCTACCACGAGGGCGGTCACGCCGTCGTCCAGCGGATCCTGCCGAAGTGCGACCCGGTCGCCAAGGTGACCATCATCAGCCGCGGCATGGCCCTCGGCTACACGATGGCCCTGCCGACCGAGGACCGCTACCTCCAGTCCAAGACCGAGTTCGAGGACAAGATCGCGGGCCTGCTCGGCGGCAACGTCGCCGAACGGCTGATCTTCGGTGACACGACCACGGGTGCCAGCAATGACATCGAAAAGGCCACGGACCTGGCGCGCCGCATGGTGACCGAGTTCGGGATGAGCGACAAGCTGGGACCGTTGTCGTTCGGCAAGCGCGACGAGATGATCTTCCTGGGCCGCTCCATGGGCGAGCAGCGCGACTACAGCGACGAGGTCGCACGGACCATCGACGAAGAGGTCCGGGCCATCATCGACCGAGCGTACGAGCGAGCCACGGAGGTCCTCACGACCCACAAGGACCGGCTCGTCGCCCTGGCCGAGAAGCTCGTGGCCGAAGAGACCGTGGATGCCGAAGGGTTCGAGGCGTTGTTCAGCGACTTCCCGCCAAAGCTCGACATCAACGGCAACGCACTGACCCATGCGCCCAAGCCCACCGTGGTCGCGCCGGACCCGCAGCCGGACCCGCAGCCGGCCTGAATCCATCCACGAACCCGAATACGCGCGAGCGGGCCGACCACGGTCCGCTCGTTCGCTTCCCGGGGCCGCGACGCTCCGACCACAGGAGACCTCGCCCGATGACCGAGACCGTCGACCACGCTGCTGCCCTCGAGTCGTACCTCGACTCGACCTACGACGCGCGCCTCGAGTCGTACAAGGCGTTCCTGCGGATCCCGAGCATCTCGGGCATCCCGGCCTACGCCCCCGACTGCCGAGCCGCCGCGGAGTGGCTGGCGGATGCGATGACGGCGGCTGGCCTGGAGCACGTCGAGGTGTCCGAGACGACCGGCCATCCCGTCGTTTACGGCGACTGGCTCCACGCGGCGGGAGCCCCGACGGTGATCGTCTATGGCCACTACGACGTCCAGCCCGTCGATCCGCTGGACCTGTGGACCTCGCCGGCCTTCGAGCCGGTCGTGGTCGGCGACCGGATGCTGGCCCGTGGTGCCGCGGACGACAAGGGCCAGATCCACCTCCACGTCATGGCCGCCGCTGCCGAACTCGCGACCCGTGGCGGGTTCCCGGTGAACCTCAAGTACATCTTCGAAGGCGAGGAGGAGTCCGCCTCGATCCATCTCGATGAGTGGCTGGTCGCCAATCGCGACAGGCTCCAGGCGGACGTCGCGATCATCAGCGATTCGGGCTTCTTCGAGGGCAACCTGCCGGCCATCACCGTGGGCCTGCGCGGGATGATGTACGCCCAGATCGACGTCGTCGGGGCAGCCCTGGACTTGCACTCCGGGTCGTACGGCGGACAGGTCCAGAACCCGGCCAATGCGCTGGCCCAGATCGTCGCCGCGTTGAAGGGCCCGGACGGCCGGATCCGGATCCCGGGGTTCTACGACGATGTCCGGTCCCTCAGCGACGCCGAGCGCGCCGACATCGCTGCCTTGCCGTTCGACGATGAGGTCTTTCGCAACGACCTGGGACTACCCGCGCTCGTGGGAGAGGCCGGCTTCAGCACACTCGAGCGGCGCGGCGCCCGACCGACGCTTGACGTCAACGGGATCTGGGGCGGTTTTCAGGGCGACGGCACCAAGACCATCATCCCGGCCCACGCCCACGCCAAGGTCAGCTGCCGGCTCGTCAAGGCCCAGGACCCGGCCCGCGTCTTCGAGCAGTTCCGC
>JBKJXL010000248.1:0-2629 GCA_046716225.1 Candidatus Limnocylindrales bacterium
GATCTCGGGCTCCCGGAGGACACGGCCCTTCGGTCGACCGGTCTCGCCTCCTTCCTGCTGGCCGCCGGACTGCTGTGGCTGCTCGTGCGTCGCCAGGCTGGCTGGCTGGCCGGGATCGTCACGCTGGGGGTCTTCCTGTTCGCACCGCTGGGGATCGCCTGGGGACGAGCGTCGCTCATCGAGTACACCGCCCTCGCGGCGTCCCTCGGATTCGCCCTGACCGGCCTGCGCTGGCGGGACGGGCGATCCGGCCTCTGGTTCGGCCTCGCGCTCGCACTCGGCTGCCTGGCGATGATGGTCAAGATCACGACCGCCGTGTTCTGGGTGGTGCCGTTCGTGCTCCTGGCCGTGGGTCGCGACGACGATCCGCGGACGAACCGATCGTGGCTGGGTGGATCGCTGCTGTCGGCCATCCCGTTGCTGGCCGGCCTGGCCTGGACCCGCCACGCCGATGCGATCAAGGCCGCATCCGAGGCCACGGCGTGGCTCACCAGCAGCCAGCTGACGACGTGGAACATGGGCACCCTCACCCAGCGCCAGGACATCGACTCGTGGGTGCCCATCGTCAACAACGCGGTGCTGCTGGCCGGCGGCATCGCCCTGCTGTTCCTCGCCTACCCGGCGGTCCGGTTCGTCATCGCGAACCGCCAGCTCCGCTTCTGGGCCTGGATCGTCGTGACGGCCACCGGACCCATCCTGGTCTTCTTCAACCTGTACGTCGTCCATGACTACTACTCGATCGCGGTCTCAGGCTCGGTCGCCGCGCTGGTCGGGCTCGGGGTCGCCGGGTTGCCGCTCGTCCGGACCTGGCTGCGTGGCCTTCTCCTCGCTGGCGCCGCCATCGCATGGGCCGCGGTGTGGGTCGTGCAGATGCCGTACTGGACACGGATGTACGACGCGACCTCGGATCCCGAAGGCGTCCTGCCGCTCGCCGCGCAGATCGAGCGGGAGACGACGCCCGATCAGTACGTCGCGATCGTCGGCCGCGACTGGACGCCCGAAGTCCTGTACTACGCGAACCGATGGGGATGGATGCTGAACGGTCACACGCCGGACGACGTGACGTTCGACTCGTTGGTCGCGCAGGGATACGTCGTCTACCGGTGCCCCTGGGTGGACAGCGCGGACCACTGCACCCTGATCGCGTCGCCCGCGCCTTGAGTACCGGTCTCGCACGCGACCATCGGGCCGGTGACCGTCCGCACCGGGCTGCTAGAGTCGAGTCCATGACCCACCCACCCGCCGATCTTGACCTCGTCGTGCTCGGCGGGGGCGGCCACGTCGGGCTGCCGCTGAGCCTCGCGTTCGCCCAGGCCGGCCTGCGCGTAGGCATCTACGACACCAACCCGACAACGCTGGAGCGCATTGCCGCCGGCGAGATGCCGTTCATGGAGAACGGCGCGGACGAGCTCCTGCGTGAGATCCTGCCGACGGGCCGGCTCAGTTTCGGGAGTGACGGCGAGATGATCGCCCGAGCGGACCAGCTCGTGGTCGTCATCGGGACGCCAGTGGACGAGTTCCTCGCGCCCTCCATGACGATCTTCGAGAATGCCGTCGAACAGATCGCCCCGTATCTGCGAGACGGAGCACTCCTCGTGCTGAGAAGCACGGTCTATCCTGGGACGACCGCATACGTGATCCAGCGCCTTGCCGAGCGCGGCTGCCGGGTGGACGTCACCTTCTGCCCAGAGCGGATCGCCGAGGGCCACGCGCTCGAAGAGCTGCGCACGTTGCCGCAGATCATCGGCGCCGATTCGGACGTTGCCGCCGAGCGCGCCACCGCCCTCTTCAAGGCGCTGGCAGCGACGACGATCCGCACCACGACCAAGGAAGCGGAGCTGGCGAAGCTGTTCACGAACACGTGGCGCTACATGAAGTTCGCGGTGGCCAATCAGTTCTTCATGATCGCGGACCAGGCCGGCGTGGACTACACGAACGTCCTTCGAGCGATCCGCGAGGACTACCCGCGTGCCGCGGACTTGCCGGGGCCCGGTTTCGCAGCCGGCCCGTGCCTGTTCAAGGATACGATGCAACTCTCGGCCTTCACCGCGGATCACTTTCCGCTCGGCCAAGCCGCGATGCAGGTCAACGAAGGTCTCCCGGCCTACATCGTCTCGGCGCTCCAGCGCCGTTACGGCAGGCTGCAGGGCAAGACCGTCGGCATCCTTGGGATGGCCTTCAAGTCCGAGTCCGACGATCCTCGAGCCTCGCTCAGCTACAAGCTGCGCAAACTGCTGACCTGGGCCGGTGCGCGTGTCCTGGCGACCGATCCGTACGTGCGTGACGACCGCCTGGTCCCGCTCGATACCGTGCTCGCCGAGAGCGACATCCTGGTGCTCTGAGCGCCACACTGGGCCTATCGCGGCCTCGAGCTCGGCGGTAAGGACGTGGTGGACGTGTGGGGTGCCATGGGTGCCGGCATCCGGCTGTGAGCGGGCGTGGCGCGGCGGCTGGGACATCGCTGGCTCGCGCCATTGCGTGGATCACCGCCCCGCCGACACAAGCGTTGTCGGAACTCCCTCCCCTCGCATCGTGGGATCGTCACCTGCGTCGGATCCTGCCGTACGTCTTCGCGCTGTCGACGGGCTTCCAACTGACTAAGTTCATCGGGGCACCCGGTTGGATCGCC
>JBKJXL010000249.1:0-5537 GCA_046716225.1 Candidatus Limnocylindrales bacterium
AATACGCGCAGGTCGTGAGGACGCTCCGATTCGGCGGGCCGAGCTGGATGAGCGTGTTCTCCATGAGCGCGTCCGTCGGACAGGCCTGGACGCAGGCACCGCAGCTGACGCACTCGGACTCCATGAACGGCTGGTCCTGGCCGGCCGACACACGGGAGTCGAACCCGCGCCCGGCGATCGTCAGTGCGAACGTCCCCTGGACCTCGTCGCAGGCTCGGACGCAGCGGGAGCAGACGATGCACTTGGCCGGATCGAACGCGAAGTACGGGTTGCTGGTGTCCCTGGCTGCATCCTGGTGATGCGTCTCGGGCTGGCCGTAGCGGACCTCGGTCATCCCGACGACCACGGCCATGTCGTGCAGCTCGCACGACCCCTGGCTGCTGCCCGTCAGGCAGTCCTGCGGGTGGTCGCTGAAGTACAGCTCCATGACACCGTTCCGCAGGCGGTCCAGCTTCTCGCTGTGGGTCTTGACCGACATCCCGTCGCTGCACGGCGTCGTGCACGACGCCGGCGTCCCGCGACGACCGTCCACCTCGACCAGACACAGCCGGCACGACCCGAACGCCCCGAGTGAGTCGGTCGCGCACAGTTTGGGGACATCGACGCCGGCCGTGGCCGCCGCGCGCATGATGGACGTGCCCTCGGGGACCGTGACTTCGCGACCGTCCACCTGGACACGGACCGTCGCGGGCCCCGGCTTGACCGGCGTCCCGAAGTCCTGCTCCCGGATGAGCGTCATGCCTGGCCTCCACTCGCGGGCGCGGCCGCCGGCCGCTCGAAATCCTCGCCGAAGTGTCGCACAGCACTGCGAACGGGCATCGGCGTGAGGCCGCCCATCGCGCACAACGAACCGTCCGCCATGACTTCGCAGAGATCCTCCAGGAGGGTCAGGTTGGCGTACCGGTCCTCGTTGCGGATGATCCGATCGATGACTTCCACGCCACGGACGGACCCGACCCGACAGGGCGTGCACTTGCCACACGATTCCTCGGCGCAGAACTCCATCGCGAAGCGAGCCTGCTTCGCCATATCCACGGTGTCATCGAAGACGACCAGCCCACCGTGACCGATCATCGCGCCCGCTTCGACGAAGGCCTCGTAATCCATCGGCAGGTCGAACTGGGTCGTCGGCAGGTACGCCCCGAGTGGACCGCCCACCTGGACGGCACGGATCGGGCGACCGGATCGGGTCCCGCCACCGAAGTCCTCGACGAGCGAGCCAAGAGTCAGCCCGAACGGCACCTCGACGATCCCGCCGTGGGCGATGTTGCCGCCCAGTTGGAAGACCTGGGTCCCGCGCGACCGGCCGAGGCCGAGCGCCTGATACGCCTCGGCACCGTTGGCCACGATGTCCGGGACTGACGCGAGCGACAGGACGTTGTTGACGACGGTCGGCTTGCCGAACAGCCCCTCGATCGCGGGGAGCGGAGGCTTCGGGCGGATCTGACCGCGCTTGCCCTCAAGGCTCTCGAGCATCGAGGTCTCTTCACCGCAGATGTACGCCCCCGCGCCGACCCGGACCTCTACCGTGAACCGCAGGTCCGTGCCGAGGATGCCCACCCCCAGCCAGCCGTCGCGCTCTGCCGCCAGGATCGCGGCGCGCATCGTCTCGACTGCGGCCGGGTATTCCGAGCGGATGTAGATGAAGCCCTCGCTTGCCCCGACGGCGTGAGCGGCGATGACCATGCCTTCGAGGAGCAGCAACGGATCGCCCTCCATGAGCATCCGGTCCGCGTACGTCCCCGAGTCGCCCTCGTCAGCGTTGCAGCAGATGAACTTGAGCTCGCCCGGCGTGTCCAGCACCGTCTGCCACTTGATGCCGGTCGGAAAGCCCGCGCCGCCGCGACCGCGCAGACCGGATGCCGTGACTTCGGCGACCAGGTCCGCCGGAGCCATCGCGAGCGCTCGTTCCAGTGCCACGAGTCCGCCGTGGGAGCGGTGATCGGCGACCGACAGCGGATCGATGAGGCCGACGCGCGCGAACATCCGGCGCTGCTGGCGGGCGAGCCATGGGATCTCGTCGGTCGGGCCGTGGCGCAGCGGGTGGTCGCCGCCGGTCAGGAGGCCGGCGTCCAGCAGCGACGGGATGTCGCCGGGCGCCACGGGGCCGTAGGCGATCCGACCCTCGGCCGTGTCGACCTCGACGAGCGGTTCCAGCCACAGCAGGCCGCGCGACCCGTTGCGCACGATCGTCACGTCCAGCGCTCTGTCGCGTGCGTGGATCGCCAACGACGTAGCGACGCCGTCCGCCCCGACGGATCGGGCGGCGGTATCGCGCGGAACGAAGACACGCGTCGTCATCGTGCGGTCGCCGCCGCCACGAGCCCGGCCAGCCGCTCCCCGTCCATCCGGCCGTGGACCGTGGCATCGATCATCACGGCCGGACCCAGGGCGCAGTCACCCAGACAGAAGACCTCGTCGACGGTGAGCCGCCCATCGGCCGTCGTCCCGCCCATCGGGACCCCGAACCGTTCGACCGCGTCCTCGACGAGCGCGTCCGCCCCGACCGACTGGCAGGCCTCGGCGCGGCAGATCCGGAGTTCGACCGTCCCGCCTGGTGTGGTGCGGAAGTCACGGTAGAACGTGATGACGCCGTGAACGTCGGCACGGGACAGGTTGAGCCCTTCGGCGACGATCGGGACGGCGCGGGGATCGACGTACCCGAACGTAGCGCGGATGTCGTGGAGGATCGGGAGCAGTGGGCCTCGCTCGTCCAGATGGGCAGCCACGATCGCCTGGACGCGGTCCTCGGACCACGGCTCACGCGGCGTATGGACTCCGGCGGACATCGAGCGTTCCCTCGCGACGGTCTTGGGGATCAAGGGTACTCATCCGCGACGCGGGCGTCACGCGACGTTCCCTCCAGTGGCGCGCTGGCGCACCTGGACCTCATCCATCCGGCGCTGAAGGAACGCCCGCTCGGCGTTGTTGGACGTGAGCTCCAGCGCGCACCGATAGGCGGCCTCCGCCTCGGTCCAGCGCTCGAGTCGACGCAGGAGATCCGCCCGCGCGGCGTGGAGGTAGGGGTAGTCGTCCAGCTCGCCTGAGGCGACCAGGCCGTCCATCATCGCGAGTCCGTACGCTGGGCCGTCGGCCATCGCGACGGCCGCGGCCAGGTTCAGCTCGACGACCGGGGTGGGCGTCATCTGCACGAGGGTCCTGTACAAGTCGGCGATCTGGCTCCAGTCCGTCTCCACTGCCGACGGCGCTTCGTCGTGCAGTGCCGCGATGGCGGCCTGCACCTGGTATGGGCCCGGCCGCCCGGCCGCGAGCGCGGCCTGCGTGAGAGCCTGACCCTCCGCGATCCGCTCGCGGTCCCACTGTGAGCGATCCTGGGCATCGAGCAGCACCAGCGCTCCGTCCGCGTCCGTGCGGGCGTCACGGCGCGCGTCGTGCAGCAACATCAGGGCAAGGAGACCGGACGCTTCGGGCTCGTCGGGCATCAGCGATGCCACGAGTCGGGTGAGCCTGATCGCTTCCGAGCTGAGCTCCCGGCGAACGAGCGAGTCGCCGGTCGAGGCGGCATACCCCTCGTTGAACACGAGATACAGGACGCGCAGGACGCCATCGAGCCGCTCGGGCAGGACCTCGGCGGGGGGCACGCGATACGGGATCCCGGCGTCGCGGATCTTCCTCTTCGCGCGGACGAGGCGCTGTGCCAGGGTCGGTTCCGGGACCAGGAACGCGCGGGCGATCTCGGGCGTGGTAAGGCCGCCGAGCGTGCGCAGGGTCAACGCTACGCGGGCGTCCATCGCGAGGGCCGGATGGCGGCACGTGAAGATGAGCCGAAGTCGGTCGTCGGCGATGTGCATCGGATCCTCCGACTCGCCCGGATCGATCGCCGAAAGCGCCGCTTCCAGCTCCGAGTCGCGGGCGATCTCGGCCGTCTTCTCCACGAGGCGCCTGCGGCGGCGCAACCGATCGATCGCGCGGTTTCGCGCGGTGGTCGTGATCCAGGCGCCGGGGTTCGCGGGGATGCCGCGCTCCGGCCACGTTTCCAGGGCCGCGATGAAGGCCTCCTGGACGGCCTCCTCGGCAAGGTTGAAGTCACCGAGGACCCGGATCAGGGTCGCGACCGCACGCCCGTGCTCCTCGCGGAACAGGCGATCGACGACCTCGTGGGTGGTGGTCAGTTCGCCCCGGCGCCGGCGCCGGCAGCGGCAGGCTCGGCTGCGCCCGCGCTGGCTCCGTAGTCCCAGATCGGCCGGACCTCGATGGACCCGTGGGTCGCGCCCGGGATCATCGCGGCGTAGGCGATGGCCTCATCCAGGTCGGCCGCCTCGACGAGGTAGAACCCGCCGAGCTGCTCCTTGGTCTCGGCGAACGGCCCGTCGGTCGTCACCGTCCGGCCGTCAACGACCCGTACGGTCGTCGCGGACGAAGTCGGAACCAGGGCCTCGCCGGCCACCATCGCGCCTCGCTCCCGGATGTGGGCGGTGAACCGGTTGTAGCCGTCCATCTCGGCCAGCATCTGGTCTTCGGGGACGGTCTCGGTCGGCTCGGCGCCGTAGATCAACAGGATGTATTGCATTCGCCTGGCCTCCACTGGTGCGACCGCCCTTCGGCAGTCGTCACCTTACGACGAACGGACGCCCGACGATTCGACAACGGGCTGCAGGAAGCGTGCGGCTTGCGCCTGGCCGTGGCGCTGCTGGCCGCCCCCCGGCCCGCGCCTGGTAGTTGCGGATCCTGCGTGAACGCCTCGTGGACCGATGACCAAGCTGCACGAACGGCACGTTTCGGTCGTGATCCAAGCACAAGCCGTTCGAACGCTGCGCCTGAGAGAAGCGCCCGCGGCCTGCCTCGGCTCTGCCCGGGTCCGGTGTCGAGCGGTATGGTGTCGCGGTGGCGAAAGAACAGGACATCCTCTCGATCGGCGGCCGGGACGTAACCGTCACCAACCCGTCGAAGGTGTACTTCCCGGACGCCGGGTACACGAAGGGCGACGTGGTCCGCTACTACCAGGCGGTGGCCGACGGGGCACTCGCCGGGATCCGCAGCCGCCCGATGGCTCTCAAGCGATTCGTGGACGGCATCGCCAACGAGCCGTTCTTCCAGAAGCGGGCCCCGGACAACACGCCCGACTGGCTCGCGACCGCCGAACTGACGTTCCCGAGCGGCCGGACCGCCGACGAGATCGTCGTCGAGGATGCCGCCGGGCTGGCCTGGATCAACAACCTCGGTTGCATCGACCTGAATCCGCATCCCGTCCGCGCCGACGACCTGGACCATCCAGACGAGTTGCGGGTGGACCTGGACCCCGTGCCCGGCGTCGAGTGGGCCCAGATCCGCGATGTGGCGATGGTCTGCAAGGAGGCCCTCGAGTCCGTCGGGCTCGTCGGCTGGCCGAAGACGTCCGGATCGCGCGGGATCCATATCAACGTCCGGATCGAGCGGCTGTGGACGTATCCCGAGGTGCGGCGCGCCGCGCTGGCGCTCGCCCGCGATGTGGAGCGCCGGGCGCCCGGCCTTGCCACGTCCAAGTGGTGGAAGGAGGAGCGCCAGGGCGTCTTCCTCGACTACAACCAGAACGCCAA
>JBKJXL010000250.1:0-4538 GCA_046716225.1 Candidatus Limnocylindrales bacterium
GGTCCGGCGACATGATCGTGACCTCGGGCGGCCGCGCGAACGGGAGATGGCCCCAGAACGCCTCGGCCTCGAGCGCCGCCCTGATCTCCGGCAAGCGCGAGCCGCCGCCGCACAGGAAGATCCTGCCCGGCAACAGGTCGCCGCCCGAGAGTTCCTCCATCACGAGCTCCACACCAGCCGCCCACACCCGGACATCGTCACCGATGATCGCGGACACGGTATCGCGCTGCTCTGCCGCGAGTCCACGGGCGTAGTCCACCTTGAGCGACTCGGCCCGCGGAAACGGCAGGTCCATCCGATCGGCCAGGCTCTTGGTGAATGCGCGGCCGCCGAGGGCGAACATCCGGGTCCCTTCGATACCGCCATGGCGGACGAGCGCGACGTCCGTCGTTCCCCCACCGACGTCCACGAACAGCGCACCGGCCTGTCGGATCTGGTCGCTGCCGAGGACGCGGGCGACCGCGTAGGGCTCGGCGACGATCTCGAGGAGCTCGAGGTCCAGCTGCGAGGCGACGCTCTGGAGCGCTCCAAGGTGGACCAGCGGCGCGAAGGCGTTGAAGATGCCGATCTTGACGTGGCGACCCTTGAATCCGACCGGGTTGGTGAGCGCGTAGCCGTCGATCGAGGCGCCCGTGACGGCCGCGTGGACGAGGCGGACGTCGACGTGCGGCAGCCCGGTCTCCCAGGTGATGGCGCGCTCAGCCTCGTGAAGGGCCTCGCGCTGGACGACGTCGATCAGCTTCTGGAGTTCCTGCTCCGTGATCGGCTGGTCCGGCTTCTTTCGTTCCTGGCTATGGGTCGTCGTGAACCCCTTGACGAGCTCACCAGCGATGCCGATGACGACCTGGGTCGGGCGGAACCCGGCCATCTCCTCGGCTTCCTGGAGCGCGACCGCGCAGTTGTCCACGACGGCCGCGATGTCCGCGACGGTTCCCGATTGCATGTGCGACAGGCCCTGCCGCTTGCGGCCGACGCCACGGACCGTGCCGTGGCCGCCTGGGTCGATGTCGAAGACGAGGGCCTTGGCGAACTCGGTGCCGACGTCGAGCGCCGTGCACGCGGCGAGGGCCTGGTCGCCGTCGCGCTGCCAGATCCGACGCCAGAACGCCATCAGGCCTCCGTTCCGAGACGGGTCGTGATGGCGGCCAGGGCCTCGGGAAGCCCCTCACGGCGCGTGCCACGGCCTTGGGCCATGCCGGGTCGTCCGCCACCGCGCCCGTCGATGGCGGGCATCGCAGCCGTCACCAGGTCGCCGGCCGAGATCCCCGTCGCGACCAGATCGTCCGAGACCGTCACGAACAGCTGCGGCTCATCCGCATCGAGGCCGAGCGCGACCACGCCTGAGCCGAGGGCGAGGCCGACATCGCGCGCCGAGGCCTTGAGGGCGTCCATGGACTCGAACGGGAGGGCCGCGGACACGATCCGGATGCCTGGGCGGACTTCGGTCGCCGCGGCCACGATCGCCGACGGCTTCGGGATCCCGGTCGCGCCACCGGCCTTGAGCCGTCGCTTCGCGTCGCGCAACTCATCCTGGAGCGCCGCGATGCGATCGGATGTGTCCTCGAGGCTGCGCGCGCCCGCGGCCGCTGCGGCGGATTCAAGCATGTCGGTGCGCGCACGAAGGTGGGCATCGGCCCCGGCGCCCGTCAGGGCTTCGATGCGGCGCATCCCGGACCCGATGCTGCGTTCGCCGGTGATGACGAACCCGCCGATCTGCCCGGACGCGCGACAGTGGGTCCCGCCGCACAACTCGAAGCTGTAGTCCTGGACGCGGATCGTGCGCACGGTCTCCCCGTACTTCTCATCGAAGAAGGCATCGGCGCTGCCGGCGATCGCGTCGGCCATCGGCATGAACGCGATGGAGACGGGCCGGTCGTCACGGATGATGCGGCGCACCTCGTCCTCGATGGCACGCATCTCATCCGTGGTCAGGCCCCGTTCCAGCGGGAAGTCGAAGCGCAGATGGTCCGGCGTCACGAGCGATCCGGCCTGGCGCGCACGGTCGCCGACGACGTTCCGCAACGCTCGATGGAGCAGGTGCGTCCCCGTGTGGTTGCGCATCGTGTGTGCCCGGCGCTCGGCATCCACCTCGGCCGTGACGGTCTCCCCCACCCTGAGCCGCCCGTGAAGCGTGCCGATCTGGACGATGAGCCCACCGAGGGGCCGCTGCGTGTCGGTCACGGTGAACAGCTGGCTGCCGCCGCCCGGCTCGCGCAGGACGCCCAGATCGCCGACCTGGCCGCCACCTTCAGCATAGAACGGCGTTCGGTCGAGGACGACCTCGGCCTCGCCGTGGCCGGTCAGCTCGTCGAACTCCATCCCGTCGCGGACGATCGCCACGATCCGGCCCTCGGCCGACGTCGTCTCGTAGCCGAGGAACTCGGAGTCGCCAGCGCGCGCGTGGATGGCGCCGTACAGCGAGGCCCGCCCGGCCTGCTTCGAGAGCTGGGCCCTCGTCCCGGACCGGCTCCGGTCGCGCTGCTCGGCGAGCGCTCGATCGAACCCCTCGCGATCCACGCCCACGCCGTACTCGGCCGCCAGTTCGATCGTCAGATCGATCGGAAAGCCGTACGTGTCGTGCAGGCGGAAGGCCAACTCGCCAGCCACCTCCGGCGCGTCCTCGGCGAGATCCTCGGGTCGGCGGCCCACGACGCGCGACGCATCGGTGAGCTCGCGGAGAGCGACTTCCAGTTGGCCCGTCCCCGCGTCGAGCGTTCGGGCGAACTGGGCTTCCTCGCGGGCGATGGCAGCGAGGATCTCGGCGCGTCGCTCGACAAGATGGGGATAGGCCTCGCCCATGACCTCGATCACGGTGGCGGCCGCCTCGGCCATGAACGGTTCGCGACGGCCCAGCAGCCGGCCGTGGCGGACCGCGCGTCGCAGGATCCGGCGCAGGACGTAGCCGCGACCCTCGTTGGACGGCAACACGTCATCGGCGATGAGGAACGTCACGGCCCGGGAGTGGTCCGAGATGACCTGGTAGCTGAACCGTTCGTGCTCGAAGGCGTCCGGGTCGTGCCCGAACAGCTCGCGCATCCGGGCGTGGATCGGCGTGAACAGGTCCGTGTCGTAGTTCGTGGGGACCTGCTGGAGGACGCTCGCCAGACGTTCCAGGCCAAGGCCGGTATCGACACTGGTGAACGGCAGGGGGACGCGGCCGTCCGCGCCCTGGTCGAACTCCATGAATACGAGGTTCCAGATCTCGAGCCAGCGCGGGCAGTGCTCGTCGTGGTCGGGCGTGCAATGCGGGCCTTCGGAGAACTCGGGGCCGCGATCGAAGTGGATCTCGCTGCACGGGCCGCACGGACCGGTATCGGCCATGCGCCAGAAGTTCTTGTCGTCGCCGTTGTCGACGTCGCCCCAGCGCGCCATCCGCTCCGGCGGGAGGCCGATCTCGTCGCGCCAGACGTCCCAGGCGACGTCGTCGTCCTTGTAGGTGGTCGCGGCGAGGCGATCGCCCGGGATCCCGAGGTCCTTCGTCAGAAAGTCCCAGGCCCAGTGGATGGCTTCGCGCTTGAAGTAGTCGCCGAAGCTCCAGTTGCCGAGCATCTCGAAGAGGGTGTGGTGGCGCGGCGTCCGGCCTACCTCCTCGAAATCGTTGTGCTTGCCGGCGACGCGCAGGCAGCGCTGGTAGTCCACGGCCCGGGTGTATGAGCGGGTCTCCGCGCCGGTGAAGACCTCCTTGAACTGGACCATCCCCGAGTTCGTGAACAGGAGGGTCTGGTCGCCGGCCGGGACGAGGCCCGCGCTGGGGACAGCCGTGTGCCCGCGCTCCTCGAAGAACTCGACGAACCGTCGCCGGATCTCGGACGCAGGCAGCGAGACGATGCGAGGATCGAGGGTCTGGTCGGGAGGCGGCATCGGACGCAATGGTAGCGAACCGCGGGACCGGCGCTCCCGGACCCGCGCGAGAGCAGCTTCCCAGAGTCAGGGCATGACCCTGCTGGACGGCAGTCCGTCGTCGATCGGCCTGTGAACGTTCCATCCTTGAACGTGGGACGCCATGCGGCCCTGGTTTCCGTCAGATCTGGCGAGGATCGGGCGCCGCTCAGCCCGGCTCGTTCGCGGCGGGCTTGGCTGGGGT
Source organism: Candidatus Limnocylindrales bacterium (assembly GCA_046716225.1). Taxonomy (GTDB): domain Bacteria; phylum Chloroflexota; class Limnocylindria; order Limnocylindrales; family CSP1-4; genus SPCO01. The sequence goes on from JBKJXL010000250.1 coordinate 4,085, forward strand.
CGTCGACTCGGCCTGCTTCCCGGTCGGCTCGGAGGCCTGTTCGGCCGGGGATCGGCGCGCTCGTGCCCGGGTCCAGATGGAAGAACCCGCGATGATCGCCCCGATGAGCGCGCCCAGCGTGAGGCCGCGGACGAACCGACCGGTCGGATCCCGGTCGTCCAGGTCCGGACTCATGGACGCGTGCCCGATGGTCCCAGCACGGCCACCACGGACACGATCGCGATGCCGATCCAGGCCGCGACCGATGCGCCGATGAGGTGGAAGTCGCCGATCACGAGCAGGTCGAAGCCCAGCCGATCGGCCAGGGCGTCACCGGCCCACGCGCCGAGCACGGACGCCACCACGAGCAGCGGCAACCGGCCACCGGCACTCCCCCGGATCAGCACGTAGAGCGACGCATGGAAGATCCCGACGAGCGCTCCGAGGATGAGCGCCGGTCCGACGGCCATCAGGC
>JBKJXL010000251.1:0-3472 GCA_046716225.1 Candidatus Limnocylindrales bacterium
CGCGCTTCTTCATCCTGGGCGGCAGCGCCTTCCTCATCGTCCTCGCCGTGCCGTACCTGGAGCGTGCCCTGGGGATGACGAACCCGGACGACCGAGCCGTCTGGATCCTGGCCATCACCGGGATCGCCGCGCTGTGCACGGCGGTCGCCACGATCCCGGCCGCCCGCCTGTCCCAGCACTACGGGCGCAAGCGGCTGATCTACGTCGCCTGCGCCACGAGTGCCACCGGCATGGTCATCTGTGCGCTCGCGCCATCGGTCTGGTTCCTCGTCGTCGGGGCGAGCCTCGTCGGGGTGGGCGGTGGCAGTTTCCTTGCGGTCGACTGGGCCCTCATGACCGATATCATCCCGAAGGCCTCGGCCGGGCGGTTCATGGGGATCTCGAACGTCGCCACCGCCACGAACGGCGTCGTCGCCGGACTCGTCGGCTACTTCATCGTGGACCGGTTCGCTGGTGCAGGCGCCACGGACCTTGGCCCGCGGGCGGCCTTCCTGCTGGCGCCGGTCTGGTTCGTCATCGGCGCGTGGCTGCTGCGCCCCGTAGACGAGCGCCGGCGCGACGGCGACCCGGCGGTCCTGGAGGAGGCCCCGACGGCCGCCCCGATCAACGCCTGACGGGTCCGGTCAGGCGGTAGGTGGCCCGCCGGTGATTCGCGTTCGGGCCTCGGTCGCCCAGCCGCGCCACGTCTCCGGGTGCAGGAAGTCGAACGGGTCCGGCCGCCGATAGAGCCACGGCACGAACGCCCAGAGGTAGACGAGGTAGTCGAGTCGGACCGGCCGCGCCCCGAACCCGAAGAGGGTCTGGAGCTGCACGATCGTCAGCGGCAGAGTCATGATGCTCAGCCCGATCGACACCGCCAGCGAGACGAGGCCCCAGCGTCGCGCGTCACGGGTGAGGATCGGCCAGAACACGATCGGCAGCCACTTCATCCAGCTGGCGAGGGCCCACAACGCGCCGGCCAGCCGTGGTCCGGTGAACTGGGCCGCCCAAAGCATCAGGGTCAGTTGCAGGTTGATGTTGCCTGTGTCGAGGTTTGCCCCGAACGGGAATCCGAGGAACGCGACGATGAGCGCCGTCGTCAGCGGCCGACGGCGGTATGCCCAGTGGATCGTCCACAGCAGCAGCAGGATCGTGCCGCCACGCCACACGAACCAGGCGACGTCCCACGGCAGGGCCGCCCACGGCACGAACAACGGCAACATCCACGGGGCGTAGACGTAGGGCAGGAACGGACCGATGGGGTGGTACGGGTCCGCGCCGTTGAGCCACAGGCGCACGCCGGCCCAGTACGCGCGGGCGTCCGCGCCGGCCGCCTCGCCGCGCGCGATGAGGCCGGCGATCAACAGCGCGAAGGTCAGGCTCAGGAGCACGATGGCGAGGATCCGGCGCGGGTCACGCAGACGCGTCGTCTGGCGGCGGAGCGCCCGACGGAACACGCCCGCGCGGCGCAGGGTGGGCCGATCCAACAGGTCCAGGAGGTCAACCACGATCCGGCCGCGACCCCCGGCCGTCCCCGGAACGGGCTGCAGGCCTGGTGGTGGCGGCGGGGTCTCGCTCATCGCGCCGGCATTCTCCCACGTCACCTTGCTATCCTTCGCCGATCATCGCCGCACGGTCAGGATGCCCAGCGAGTTGTCTGACGGAACCGTCATCATCATCGGAGGCGCCGAGGACAAGGTCCGCGATCGGGTCATCCTCAGTCGCTTCGTGTCGCTCGCCGGTGGCGAGAACGCGACCATCGCGGTGATCTCCACGGCCTCGTCGATGGGCATGGAGGCGGGCGATCGCTATCGCCACGTCTTCGGTGAGCTGGGCGTGACGCGGGTTCGTGCGCTCCACGCGGTCACCCGCCCGGAGGCGAACGACGAGGCCAATGCCGCAGCCATCCACGACACCACCGGGATCTTCATGACCGGTGGCAACCAGCTCCGGCTCAGCTCGACGATCGGCGGCACGATCCTGGCCGACGCGATCATGGACCGCTTCCGGGATGGCGCCGTGGTCGCGGGTACGTCCGCCGGGGCTTCGGCGATGTCCAGCCACATGATCGCGTTCGGAGCGTCCGGGGCCACGCCCAAGCACCGGATGGCGCAGATCGCCGCCGGTCTCGGCGTGTTGCCTGGCGTGATCGTCGATCAGCATTTCCAGCAACGGAACCGCCTCGGGCGGCTGCTCAGCCTGATCGCCCAGAATCCTTCCCTGCTCGGCCTCGGCGTCGACGAGGACACGGCGGGCGTGGTCGGGCCGGACCACATCATGGAGGTCATCGGGCGCGGCTCGATCACCGTCGTGGACGGGTCCCAATCCGAGACGGATGCGTGGGAGGTCCACGGCCACCGGCCGCTCATGATCAGCGGCGTGATGCTGCACTCGCTTCCTGCCGGCTATCGATTCGACCTGCGCCGTCGTCGTCGCATCGTTGCGCCCACGCTCAAGGCACTGCCCGGCGGCGAAGCCGCCTCAAGCTGATCAGCCGATCCAGGCGGGCGCCCCGGCCGCCCGCGGAGGAGGAGTCCAGTGGTCCACAGCACGTCGGCATCGGGTCCCAGGCGCAGCGGCGACAAGGCCGCGCCGATCGCGCCGGCCACGTTCGTCGAACAGCCAGCGCAGGCCCGGTCGAAGGCCAGGGGCGGCGGTCCATCGAGCGGCCCGGCGCCGACGTTGCGCGTCCTCGAGACCCGCGTCCTGCGTGGACCCAACTACTGGGCTCGTGAGCCCGTCATCCGCCAACTGGTCGACCTCGGCGTGCTGGAGGAATACCCGTCCAACCTCATCCCGGACTTCACGGATCGGCTGGTCGGGCTTCTACCCAGCCTGGAGGAGCATGCCTGCTCGCTCGGGCGGCGTGGCGGGTTCATCAGCCGCCTGCGCGAAGGAACCTGGGTCGGCCACATCGCCGAACACGTCGCGCTCGAGCTGCAGAACCTGGCCGGCACGGACGTCCGCCACGGCAAGACCCGGGCCGCCGGCAAGTACGGCCAGTACAACTGCATCTTCGAGTACAAGGAGGAGGCGGTCGGCCTCGAAGCCGGCCGGATGGCTGTCGCGCTCGTCAACTACCTGGTCGCGGTCGATGACCCGGCGGTCGCGTTCGACTACGGGTCGGAGATGGAGCGTCTCATCCGCCTCGCCGAGCGCCAGGCGTTCGGGCCGTCGACGCAGGCCCTCATCGATGAGGCCGTCAGCCGGGACATCCCGTTCATCCGGCTCGATCGCCATTCACTCGTCCAGTTCGGGCACGGTGTCCACCAGCAGCGGATCCGGGCGACGATGACCTCGCAGACGTCGGCGATCGGCGTCGATATCGCGTCCGACAAGAACCTGACCAACCGGTTGCTGGATTCCGCCGGCCTGCCCGTCCCGCGCGCGGACCTGGTGGACACGGAGGAAGGCGCCGTCGCCGCGGCCAGGCGGATCGGCTTCCCGTGCGTCCTCAAGCCGCTCGACGGCAACCACGGCCGTGGTGTCCACC
>JBKJXL010000252.1:0-5413 GCA_046716225.1 Candidatus Limnocylindrales bacterium
ATCGGCCGATAGACGGATCGGTACAGGTCGTCGTAGACCGCGTGGGTGGCGGGGTCCGGGTCGCGGACCTCGCCGACTCGCACCATCGCCGCGACCGCCGCGGGCACGTCGGCGTGCAGGCCCAGGCCCACCATGCCGTCGATGGCCGCCCCGAGCCCGGAGGTCTCGTGCGTGTGTACCCGCGCCACCGGCAGGCCGAAGACGTCCGCGGTCAACTGGGTGGCCGCATCGCTCTGAGATCCGCCGCCGGCAAGGCGCAGCGACGTGAGCGCGATCCCGGTCCGGGACGCGGTTCGTTGCGCTCCGTCCCGAAGGGCGTAGGCGAGACCTTCCAGGATCGCGCGATAGACGTGGGCGCGGGTGTGGACGTCACCGAACCCGATGATCGCGCCCTTCGCCTCAGGGCCCGGGATCCGGATACCCGGCGACCAGTACGGCTGCAGGGTGAGGCCCATCGAACCGGCCGGCACCGAGCGCACGAGATCGTCAAACAGGCTCTCGGGCGGTACTCCGCGCACGATCGCCGTGGCGACCTCGTGCTGCCCGAACTCGCGCTTGAACCATTCCACCATCCAGTAGCCGCGATAGACCTGGACCTCGAGTGAGTACCAGCCCGGGATGGCGGCCGGGTACGGCGGGACCAGCGGGATCGCCTCGCGGTATCGACCCAGGGTGGTGTTGACGGTCGCCGTGGTCCCGTACGACACACCTGCCACGTCCGCCGCGATCGCGCCAGATCCAAGGACCTCGCACGCCTTGTCGGCGGCCGCAGCGATGACCGGCAGGCCGGCCGGCAGTCCCGTGACCTCGGCCGCCGCGGCTGTCAGCTCCCCGAGGCGACCGGTCGGCTGAACGAGCTCCGGGAGCCAGTCGCGTTCGACCGGGGCGAGTCGCCACTTCCAGTCGCCGTCGTCGGCCCAGCGGAAGCGCTTGAAGTCAAACGGGAGGTAACCCACCTGGGCGGCGCTCGAATCCACCCAGCGCCCGGTCAACCGCTCCGTCAGGAACGCCGACAGGAGGCCGTACCGGCGGATCGCCCGCCAGGTCTCCGGTTCGTTGGCCCGGATCCAGTTCGCCTCGCAATCGGCGCCGAAGCTGGCGACCGTTTCGCGGACGCCGAGGGCCCTGAACAGGAGGCCGGTCGCGCCACCGATCGGCGGCACGTCCCGCGTCCGTCGCTGGTCCAGCCACACGATCGCCGGCCGTAGAGGCGTGCCGGCCTCATCGGAGACGACCACCGTACCGCGCTGGGTCGTGAGCGTCAGGCCGGCGATCGCGTCCACGCGGACCGCCGGATCGGCCAGGACGGATCGACACGCCTCGCCGATCGAGCGCCAGTACAGCTCGGGGTCCTGCTCGGCCCAGCCCGGCTGGGGCGAGACATACGCCTCGATCGGCACCTTGGCCATGGCGATCAACGTCCCGCTCGGGTCGAACACGAGCGCGCGGACACTCTGGGTGCCGACGTCGATGGCGATGACCTGATCGGCCGCGGTCACGTTCCGTCGTCTTCCAGCAGGACGCCCGGCGCCATCAGACCATCCGGATCCAGGCGCCGGACGACCGCCTCGAGCGCGACCATCCCAAGCGGTCCCTTCTCGGCGGCCAGGTACGGGGCGTGGTCCGACCCCACCCCGTGCTGGTGGCTGATCGTTCCGCCGTGACCGACGATGACCTCGCTTGCGGCGCCCTTCAGCCGGCGCCAGCGGTCCAGCGTCTCGTCCGGGTCGGCTGCGATCCGGAAGACGTACGTGGCGTACAGACTCGTACCCGTCGGGTAGACGTGCGACAGGTGGCTGAACGCATGGACCCGTTCGCCGTCATCGTCGAGTCCGTGGCGGAGGGTCCGTCCCAACTCAGCGGCGAGCGCCGGGAGTGCGCTCCAGTCCACAGCGGTCTCGAGCGTGTCGACGGCGTAGCCGGCCGACCACAGGGTATCCCGCAGGTTCGGTGCCCTGAACCGATCGCGCCGCCAGGCACGCCCGACGCCGGGCGTGCCGATCCCGTGGAGGTCGCGCACGGCCTTCGCGACCTCGCCGGCGGTCGCGTCCACGACCGGCGTCTGTCCCGACAGACCCACCAGGACAAGGCAGCGATCCTGGTCCGCACCCAGACCGCGCCAGCCGAGATAGCGGCGCAGGAGCGACTGGCTTCGTCCTTCACCCACGAGTGCGAGCGTGGTCGCCGTCTCGAGTGGCGTGGCGACCCGGACCATGGACAGCGGCAGGCGGCGCTGGGCGAGCGTGCGGGCCAACGTAAGCGCCGACTCCCAGTCGCGCATGACGAACGCATTGGTCCGGGCGGTCTGCGGCGCGCGCGACGTCCGTACGGTGACGTCGGTCAGGATCCCCAGCCGGCCCTCGGATCCAAGCACCAGCTGGCGGAGGTCCGGACCGGCGGCGGACGCCGGGTGGGTCGGCAGGTCCAGCGGGCCGCTCGGCGTCTCGAGGTGGCCGCCCGCGAAGAGGGCCTCGATCCGCCCGACCCCGGACGACTCCTGGCCGGCCGAGCGCGTCACCACCCAACCGCCGACGGTGGATCGCTCGAACGACTGCGGGTAGTGGCCCAACGTCCGTCCGAACGGCGCCAGGGCGACTTCGATAGCCGCGCCGGTCGTGCCGGCACCGAACGTCGCAAGGCCGCTCACCTCGTCGAGGGACCGGAGTCCGGCCGTTCCGGCCAGGTCCACGCTGACGATCGGAGCGCTTCCGGGACGCGTCGTGACGCCGCCGACGACGCTAGTGGCACCGCCATACGGGATCAGTCGGGCGCCGCGCTCGGCTGCGAGGCGCATGACCGTCCGGATCTCCGCGGCGTCGGTGGGTCGGGCCACGGCATCGGGGACGGCCCCGAGCCGCCCGGAGCGCAGGGCGACCCAGTCGGGCAGGCTCTGGCCTCGGGCGTGGAGGACGCGCTCGCGCGGGTCCGTCGTCCACTGGTCCTCGTCGAGGAGCTGCGACGGGGCGACGCCCGCGACGACGTCCTCGAGCCGGGCGTCGGTCGGTGGGAGACCCGATCCGACGAGCTGGGTCAGCAGATCCCGGGCACGCGCAGGGAGTGGCGCTTCTTCGCCCTCCTCGCCCCAGCCGTTCCAGTGCCGCATCCGGACCTCCCTGTCGCGGCCTATCGTGTCAGAACGGCGGCCACGGGATGGCGGGCCAGGTGGGGGACGGCATCGGGAATCGGCCGGTCGCCAGGAGCGAGTCGACTCGCCGGCGCGTGGCGGTCAGCTCGGTCCGGGCCAGCAGGGCGCGAAGCCCCGCCCCAAGGTCGCCGTCCAGGGCCTCGTGGATCCGCTCGAGCCCGTCGAGCTCATCCGCCTCGAACGGCTGTCCGCGCCAGCCCCACAGGACCGTTCGAAGTTTCGGCACGGGCGAGAAGCACACGCCGTGGTCGACGCCATGCACCACGCGACCGCCGTCCACCGGCAGGATGTGGCCGCCCTTGCGGTCTGTGTTGTTGACGACCGCATCGAACGTGGCCATGCGGCGCAGCCGCGGGTCATCCTCGAGCACCATCGCGACGACGTCCACGGACTCGTCGGCGTCCACGACCATCTGGACCATGCCCTCACCGAACGGCCCGTCGCGCAGGAGTGTCGGCGGCACGATGTCCCAGCCGACGGCTTCCGAGACGAGGTATGCCGCCACTTCGCGCTGCGCCAGGGTGCCGTCCGGGAAGTCGTCGAGCGGACGTTCGCCGCGGGTCGGCTTGTAGATCGCCTGGACGGTACGGGACTCGCGGGGCTCCGGACAGTCCAGCGTCGCGGTCACGAGCATGGCATTGTTGGACGACCCGACGATCCGCCCCATCACTTCGAGCCGGCCATCGCGGAGGACCTCCATGACCGATGCGACAGCCGGCCCCGGCATGGCGTCCGTCATCGCGCCGGGGTCAGTTGACGTAGTGGCCGTTGCGTCGCGGGCAGATGTGGCCCTGCGGGTCCAGCGGCTGGCCGCACAGCGGGCAGGGCGGACGTCCGGAGGCGATCACTCGGCCCGCGCGCGCCACGAACGACCTGGCGTCCGCGGCCGTGATCCGGACGCGCAGGAGGTCCGGGCCGTCCTCGTCCTCGTCGTCGTCCTCGTCCGGATCGATCGCCTCGCCGTCCTCGTCCTGCGCTCGCGCCTCGACGAGGATCCGCGCTGCGGTCCCATCCCAGCCCAAGGTCAGGGACCCGGCCCGGAACGCCTCGTTGAGCGGCTCGTCCAGCGGCCCGGAGTCACCGGATCCCTGAGCCGGATCGGCGCCGCTGGCGAGGACCTCCGGGATACCGCGCCGCTCCAGCTCCGCGAGCAGCTCACCGAGCCGGTCCGCGAGCACCGCGACCTGGACCTTCTCGAGCAGGATGCTGACCACGCGCGGACCGTCGCGGGCCTGCAGGAAAAAGGCCCGACGACCGGGCTCACCCACGGTACCGGCCACGAATCGGTCAGGCGGATCGAACAGATAGCGTCGTCGAGGCATGGCCTGACTCTATACCGATTCGGACGCTTGCCGGGTGGCGAGCGTCAGGCGCCGCGGACGTTGGAGGTGTCCCAGCCCCTGGCGCCATCGGGCGCCGGTTCGGTCCGGATGTTCGTCTGGGTCTCGCCGGTGCGGTCGGTCGCACGGACCATGATCGTGTGGTCGCCCGGCGTGGCGTCCCATTCGACGACCCACTGGACCCAGGTCGCGTCCGAGATCGGCGTCGACAGGCGCGCCTCCTGCCACACGTCATCGATGGCGACCTCCACCCTGGCGATCCCACGGTCCGGTGCCCAGGCGACGCCGGCGATCGGGACACGCCCGCTCACCGTCGCGCCGGTCTTCGGCGTGTCGATGCGGGACTGGGTCAGGATCGGACCCGTCTTGGACCAGCCGAGCGGGACCCAGTAGCCGTCGAAAGCTTCCCAGGTCGTCACTTCCAGCTCCGACAGCCACTTCGTCGCGGAGACGTAGCCGTACAGCCCGGGGACGATGAGGCGGGCCGGGTAGCCATGGACGGGCGGCAGCGCCTCGTCGTTCATCTTCACCGCGATCATCGGTTCGCGCGACGGGTCCATGATCCACTCCATCGGCATCCCCGCCGTCCAGCCGTCCACGGACCGACCCACCAGCTGGCTGGCTGTGGCCTGCACACCGGCCAGGGCGAGGACCTCGCGCAGGCGGACGCCGGTCCATTTCGCGTTGCCGACCAGCTTCCCGCCAACTTCGTTGCTGACGCACGCGATCGTCGTGTACTGCTCGAACAGCGGCAGGGCGATGAGCTCGTCCCAACTCAGAGTGGTCTCGCGATCGACCAGGCCGTGGATCCGGAGGCTCCACGTCGAGGTGTCCACGCTGGGCGTCAGCAGCGCGGTATCGATCCGGTAGAAGCGCTCGTTCGGCATGACGATCGGGGTCAGGTCGGCCACGGCGCCCGACAGGTCAG
>JBKJXL010000253.1:0-3684 GCA_046716225.1 Candidatus Limnocylindrales bacterium
GGTAGAAGACGACGCCTAGGAGGCCCGTGGCGACGATGGCCGCCCAGAGCTTCTCGGGTCCGGTGATGTAGTACTGGTTGAACGTCAGGATGACCAGCCCAAGGCCGTCGTTGATGCCACCCGGACCCTCGCCGATGATCGCCCCGACGATGCTGGCGGTCGCGGCGATCTTGAGGGCCACGAACAGGAACGGCAGGGACGCGGGCAGACGCAGCTTCCAGTAGATCTGGCTGCGCGACGCGGCGTACGAGCGCATCAGCTCCATCGCGCGAGGATCGAACGAGCGCAGCCCCCGGATCATGGCGATCGTCACCGGGAAGAACGTCAGGTAGGTGGCGATGACGACGACACTGGTCACGTTCGCCCCGAGGGCGAAGACGATCATCGGGGCCAGGGCGATGATCGGGATCGTCTGACTCGCCACGACGTACGGTACGAACGAGCGCTCGAGCCAGCGCGAGTGGACGAACAGCGTCGCCAGCGCCAGCCCGAGCAGCGTCCCGAGGGCGAACCCGAGGAACGCCTCACGCCACGTGTACATGGCAGCATCGAACAGGAACTGGGCCACGTTCCGGTCCGCCCCACGCTGCCACGGCTCCAGGAACACCAATGCGATGTTCCAGATGTGGGGCAGGTTAAGGTCGTTCGCGAACGCCCAGCGGAAGGGCGGATCCCAGATCACGGTCGTGCTCGGGACGAGGCCCGGCGGGCGCCATGGCGTGCCACCCAGAAACTTGGCCCCTTCCCACAGGACCAGGATGATGACGATCAGGCCGGTGAAGGCGAGCGGTCCGCGCCAGCGGCCGCGGGTGGCGGTGACGGGACGGCGAGGGAGCATGGCCGCGACCGTCGCCATGGGCTAGCCCTTGACCGCCTCGTCGGCGATGTCGAGGGCGCGATCGATGACGTCAAACCCCTCGGCAAGCTGCTCGTCTGTGATGCACAGCGGCGGGTTCGTGTGGATCGAATTGTTGGCGATCATCGCGTAGACGTCGTTGTCGCGCAGATACTTGCCGACAGCCTTCATCTCGTCCGACGTGCCGTTGAACGGTGTCATCGGGGTCCACGGATCGCGGTTCCGGACGAGGTCGATGATGCCGAACAGGCCCAGGTTCCGGTGGGCGCCGACGCTCGCGTGCTTGGCCGCCAGCCGTTCGTGATGGGCGCGCATCACCGGCCCCAATCGGGCCGCGTTCTCGATGAGGCCGTCCTCTTCATAGACCGCGATCGTCGCGAGCGCCGCGGCCAGGCTGACCGGGTGGCTGCTGTAGGTCAGGCCACCGTAGAACATCCGGGTCTCGAAGTGCTCGGCGATGCCGTGGCGCATCGCAACGGCACCCAGGGGCAGGTATGAACTCGTGAGGCCCTTGGCCATCGTCATGAGGTCCGGGGTCACGCCCCACTCGTCCACGGCGAACCAGTTACCGGTCCGCCCGAATCCGGCCATGACCTCGTCGGCGACCATCAGGATGCCGTGTCGGTCGCAGATCTCGCGGACACCGGCGATGTAGCCGTCCGGCGGGATCAGGATGCCGTTGGTGCCCACGATCGTCTCGAGGAAGACGGCCGCGATCGAGGTCGCTCCCTCGTAGCGGATGACGTCCTCGAGGCCCTGCAGCGATTCGCCGACCGGGCGTGGCTCCGCCTCACCCCAACGATGGGTGTCCGGATAGCGCACGACGCCCACGATGCCCGGCTCGTTGGCCCACCGCCGCGGGTCGCCAGTCAGCGACATCGCGCCCAGGGTGGCGCCGTGGTACGAGCGGTAGCGGGCAAGGATCTTGTGCTTGCCCGAGACGTGGCGGGCGAACTTGATCGCGTTCTCGATCGCCTCGGCGCCGCCGAGGGTGAAGAACACCTTGTCCATGTCGCCCGGCAGGATCTCGGCCAGCTTGGCCCCGAGCCGCGCCCGGATCTCCGTCGCGAAGGCCGGATGCACGAACTGCAGCTTGAGCGCCTGGGCGGTGATGGCGTCGATCACGCGCCGGTCGCCATGCCCGATGTTGACCGACATCAGCTGGCTGTTGAAGTCGAGGATGCGCCGGCCCTCGGGCGTGTACAGGTAGACCCCTTCGGCCCGGTCGATGGCGATCGGGTCCAGGGCCCCCTGGATGGACCACGAGAAGATGGTGTGTTCGCGCGAAAGGGCCACGATCTCCTGGCTGCTCATCGCGGTGCTGGTCTCGGTGCTCATCGGGCGGGAACCTCGCGCGGAGTGGGCCGGCGGCGGCGGCGGCCTTCGGTGCGCCATCCTACCGCGGCGCGCTGCGCCGACGCTCGGTCAGCCGCGCTCACGATGTTCGCCATGGAGCTCCCGGCGGCCGTGAGGATGGCCTCGATACTGCTCAGGCACTGGCCGGTCTGTTCCTGGATCGTCACGCCGACCCTCGCCCCGGCAGTGTCGAACGGGCCCTGACCCGACACGAACACCAGGCCGGCGGCCTTGACGGCCTGGCTGCATGGAGGACTCCCGATCGCGCTCGAGCCTGGCGCCGCAGGCGTGTCGACGATCTCCCTGGCCATGCCCTTGACCTCCCTCGAGGGCCGATGCGGTGTCGCCTCGCTCGGCTGACGCGACCGGCTGCGTCGCTGATGCTACCGTGGCGGCAGACCCGCGACCTGGAGGCTGAGATGGACCACGCGACGTTCAAGGCCTGGCTCGATCGCTACGTCGACGCCTGGCGCCTCAATGACCCGATCGCCATCGGTGACCTGTTCAGCTCGGACGTCAGATACGCCTACGATCCGTTCGAGGAAGCCGTCGTCGGCCGAACCGCCCTGGTCGCATCATGGCTGACCGATCCCGATGCGGACGGCTCATGGACAGCCGACTACGAGGTCCTCGCGATCGATGGGGACACCTACGTGGCCCATGGCCGCACCCAGTACCTCACCGACGACCGGTCTGCGGTCGACCGCGAGTTCGCCAACGTCTTCGTCTGTCGCTTCGATGACGAAGGTCGTTGCCGCGAGTTCACCGAGTGGTACATGCGCCGCCGACCCGAGGCCATCCCCGACTGAATCGGCGAAAGCGTGGCGGTGTAGTCTCCAATCCTTCCACCTGATCCATCCAGATCGAGCGAGGTAGAGATGTCCCGGATCGTTCGTGGCGCGCTCGTCCAGGCGAGCTGGACCGGCGACAAGGAATCGATGATCCAGAAGCACGAGGAGCGCGCCCACGAGGCTGCCAGGCAGGGTGCCCAGTTCATCCTGTTCCAGGAGCTGTTCTACGGGCCGTACTTCTGCCAGGTCCAGGACGCCCAGTACTACAGCTACACCGAGCTCATCCCGGACGGCCCGACCACGAAGCGGATGCAGGATCTCGCCAGGCGGACCGGCATGGTCCTGATCGCCCCGATGTACGAGGAGGACGAGAAGGCCTCGGGCATCTACTACAACACCGCGGCGGTCATCGATTCGGACGGGACGTACCTGGGCAAGTACCGCAAGACCCATATCCCGCACGTGAAGGGATTCTGGGAGAAGTTCTACTTCCGCCCGGGCAACACCGGGTATCCGGTCTTCGAGACCGCGGTCGGCAAGATCGGCGTGTACATCTGCTACGACCGCCACTTTCCCGAAGGTGCCCGGGCGCTCGGCCTGAATGGCGCCGAGATCGTGCTCATCCCGAGCGCGACGTCGCGCGGCTTGTCCGAGTACCTGTGGCGCATCGAACAGCCGAGC
>JBKJXL010000254.1:0-4217 GCA_046716225.1 Candidatus Limnocylindrales bacterium
ACTCGGGGGAGGCTGATCGCGGCCGAGTCTTACGCTCTATGGACCCGTAGCCGTCCGGCCGAGCGTGGAAGGCCTGCGCCGAAAGAGCGTAGAGCCAGAGCCGAAGGTTTAGGTCAGGCCATCTCCCGGGTACGGGTCAGGTCGGTCCTCCCAGGACCGCTTCGCGCACAGATCAGCGCGGTGGGTGACCAGATTTCGACGGTCCGTGCAGGTTTCCCGTCGTTCCACGAGGCGTTCGTGCTGAAACGGGTCCTGACAGTCGCCCCGGTCAACCGGACGAGGACGCCACGCCCTTCGACACTACCGGGCCTGTCGGAGCCATCATCCCTGGAACCGGTTCGAGCGTCAGAGCCAGGACGATGCCGTCCGCCACCGGCAGGTTGGTGCCCTCGAATGACGCCGTCCCATCACGGCCCACCGTGAACCCACCCAGCGCGACCGGGACGCCGTCGGCCGGGATCACCCAGGTCTCGTAGACCTGGGTGCCGCTGGTCGGGGCCAGGTCGTGCATGGCCAAGGTGAGGACGCCGGCCTCGGTGACTGCCGCGATCCCGGAGCCGGTCCCGACGTCGGGCGACAGGATCGCGGCGAGTGAACCAGGCTGCTGGGCCGCATCCAGGACGGCGGCGACGTCACGTTCGAACTGTTGCGACGAGCTGAGCTGACCCTGGAGCAGCACGTTCCAGCCGGTCAATGCGACGATGGCGAGGACCGCGGCGATCCGCAGGAACCAGCTCGCGGCCGACGGGCCGGACTTCGCGGCCGCACGTTCGGCGCGCTGCTCGGCCGACGGGAATGGGACGGGTCCAGGTGCGGCGACCGGCTCGGCCGGCACCACCGAGGGCGCGACGGAGGAGGCCGCGACAGCCCGGCGTTCGGCAGCCGCCGCTGCCAGGATCCGGCCTTTCAGCTCGGCCGGCGGCTCGATCACCGGGACGGACGCATCCAGGACCGACAGGACTGATCCGAGTTCGGCGATCTCGGCGTGTGCATCGGAGCAGGTCGCGAGGTGCGCCCGGACCGCTGACGCCTCGGGCTCGGGCAGCGCGCCCAGCACGAACGAGCCCGCCATCTCGCGGACGTCGGTGCAGCTCATGTCGACGGGATGCACTGGGTCACTCATGAGGTCCGTCCGAAAGCGTAGCGCCACCACCGACATCGGCCTCGGCGGCGAGCACGCGGCGCATCGCCAGGAGGCCCAGCCGCATGCGGCTCTTCACCGTCCCGAGCGGCGTCCCCGTGCGCTCGGCGATCTCCAACTGGGTGAGTCCGCCGAAGTAGGCCAATTCGATCGCCTCGAGCTGCGGCGGGGACAGGACGGCCATCGCGGCGCGGACCATCGCGGCGTCCAGGCCGGCGGCGACCTCGCCCCACAGGTCCGGCGCGGTCAGCGCAGCTGGCGGCGCATCGGTGGACTCGGGCAGTTCGGACGTGGGCTTGCGGCGCCGGATGGCGTCGATCGCCCGATGGTGGACGATCGACAGCAGCCAGGTCTTCACGCTGCCTCGACCCTCGACGTACTTGGCGGCATTGCGCCAGGCGCCCAGAAAGGCGTCCTGGATGACGTCCTCGGCGAGTGTGGCGTCATTCGTGATGCGGTAGGCGATCGAGTAGGCCATCGTCTTGTATCGGTCGTACAGCTCTTCGAGTGCGTCGATTTCCCCGGCCGCGACCCGCTCGAGCACATCCCGATCCGCATCGTCGGCAGGCGAAGCGACGCGGAGTCGGAGCGGCTCGGTGAGGTCGCTCATCGGGTAGTGCGCACGGGGACCGTCCGCGGTTCATTCGTGTGGCCGTCAAGCACCACACGAACGTCGAGGACGCGTTCGATCTCCGCGCTGACGGCGGCTTCGGTGGCGGTCGCGTCGACGATCGCGAACCGGGCTGGCTCGCGCGCGGCGATCGTCAGGAAGCCGTCTCGGACGCGGCGGTGGAACCCGAGGTCGAAGTCGGCCTCGAAGCGGGTCACCTCGCCCGGCGTCTTGCGCTCCAATCCCACCTCGGGCGGCACGTCGAGCAGGATCGTGAGGTCGGGCCGGAGGCCGTCGGTGGCCGCCGACTCAAGCTCGGCGAGGCGCTCGAGGGGGACGCCTGCCCCGTAACCCTGATACGCCGCTGTCGAGTCGGCGAAGCGGGCACACAACACGGTCCGCCCGGCATCGAGGGCCGGCCGGATGACCTGGGTGACGAGCTGGCGCCTCGCGGCGTTGAACAACAGGGCGTCGGTCATCGCGTCGCGCGGGGCACCTGTGCCGGTCCGAGCGAGCAGGACCTCGCGGAGCCGCTCACCCAACCAGGTGCCGCCCGGCTCGCGCGTGACGAGCGCGTCTAGGCCCTGGCTCTCGAGATAGGCGGCGGCGCGAGCCACCTGGGTGGTCTTGCCGGCCCCTTCAGGCCCTTCGAACGTGATGAACCTGCCTCGCTGGGCCGGTGTCCCGGGTCGCGTCACGCCGCCGAGTGTAGCCCAAGGTCCCGCCAGGATCGGGCGGTCCAGGATGGCTACAGACGCTTCTCGGGTTCCTCGATATCGGCGGCGATCGGCGAGCCGGGGCTGTCATCGAGCCACCAACCCACCGAGCCGGGCCCGCCCGTGCTGTCGCGGTGGTCGACCTCGCCTTCAGCCAGGATCGGCACGTCCGCGACCGGATCGGGCTTCGCCCCCGGTTCATGTGGCCGGGTGGCGGGCCGTGCCTTGGCGTCGGATCGGTGGGTCATGGCGCTCCTCCTGACCGTTCTGGTCGATCCGAACGTACACGGGCCGACGCCACAGGCACGGCGCTGGGTTCGGCATGTCCGTTGCAGTCCGCTCGCAACTGGTCGTGGCGGTCCCAAGTGATCCGGGTCGTCCCGGATCCCGTACACCCGTCGACCGACCCACCCGTCCCGAGGAGGCCGCCACTGCCCGTCCTGCCGCCCACGCAAGCCCTCGAACCCCCTGGAGGAACACAACGCTCATGCCAACGATCAGAAAGACCGCCACCGGCCTTGGGCTCCTGGCCGTCGCCGGGACGATCGCGGCCATCGGGTCAGGCCCGCTCCTCGTGGGCGCCGCCGATCACCTCGACGCCCCGACCGCCAAGTCCGATGCCCGCATCGACATCACCGACATCTATGCCTTCAAGTCCACGGGCGGGACGACACTCGTCCTGAACGTGAACCCGCTCAAGAGCCCCGCCGACACCAAGGCGGCGCGGTTCAATTCGAGCGCTCTGTACCAGATGAAGATCGACACGAACCTGAACGGGTTCGCCGACATCGCCTACCGGGTCCGGTTCGGTAACACCCGGATGCTCGGCGACGGCGCCGTCGTCCAGAGCTACATCGTCAAGCGAGCCACCGGTGCCGCTGCCCGGGCAAACGCGTGGACCGGCACGATCGTCGCCCGGGGCTACACGACTGCCTACGGCCGAACGCCGCGGATCGCGTCCGTGGCCGGCGGTGGCAAGATCTTCGTCGGTCCGCGCGACGACCCCTTCTACTTCGATCTGCCCGGATTCGTCGAATTCAAGAAGCAGTTGCTGGCCGGGTCGACCGACCTGGGCGTCCTGACCGGTGGCTTCACCGGTATGGATACCTTTGCGGGCACGAACATCAGCAGCATCGCCATCGAAGTCCCTAACGCCCGCCTCGGCGGATCCGGCCGCACGGTCGGCTACTGGGCCACGACGTCCCTGCCGGCCGGCGGTGGATTTGTCCAGGTCGAGCGAATGGGCCGCCCGGCGATCAACACCGTGTTCAATAACACGAACGCGGAGAAGGAAGCAGCGAACCGCCTCAGCCCGCATGACGATCGACGGTTCGACCGGGACAACGTCCTGGCCGTGCTGAACGCGATCGGCAACGTCCTGGACGCGAACGCCCTTCCCAGCTACACCGCAGGCCAGAAATCGGGCATCGCCAACGTGCTGCTGCCTGACACCCTGACCGTGAAGCTCGGCGCGTCGGCCGGCTTCCTCAACGGGCGCAAGCTCGCTGACGACGTCATCAACGCGGAGTTCTCGCTTCTCACCAACGGGAACATCACGAGCGATGGCGTCGACGCCAACGACAAGGCGTTCCGCGCTTCGTTCCCCTACCTGGCATCCCCCCACTGAGTGATCCGTCCGCGGAGTCGGCCCCCGGCCGGCTCCGCGGGTGCCCCCTCGGCCGCACGCCTGGGCCGACGCCCCGATGATGACTTCCTTCTAGCAGCGGGCGCGCGGATTGCCGCGCATACC
>JBKJXL010000255.1:0-3579 GCA_046716225.1 Candidatus Limnocylindrales bacterium
CCCTCGAGCCGGCCACCACGCCGTCGAACCTGGCCGGAGCGAACGACTGAGGCGGCCCACGACCGTCTCGGTCAGTCCCCAAGAACGACCCCGGCACCCGCCGGGGTCGTCATCTTGTCCGGAGGGACTAGGATTCCTGGCGATGGACCCCCGTGTCGCCCCATTCCCGCCGCACCTGCTCGCACACGGCGTGGGTGAGGCCGCGCCCTTCAAGGACCTGCTCGCCATCGTGGACCTCCCGGCAGGCGCCATGCGCCGGGTGTCCGTGGGCGAACTGGACGTCCTCCTCGCCCACACGGACGACGGGATCGTCGCCACGGAGGATCGCTGCCCGCACATGGGCGCCCCGCTGTCGGTCGGCGAGCTGGACGGGTGCATCGTGGCCTGCCCGCTGCACGAAGGTCGGTTCGACCTGCGGTCCGGGTATCCCACGCAGATGCCGACGACCGGTGGCCTCGACGCGGACGGCGTCTACTACCCGACCTGGACACCGGGCGGCCGAACCGACAAGCCCGACGTGCCGGGCAAGAAGGCCGAAGCTCGCCGCCTCACGAGGGTCCGTCGGATCCGCTACTTCCCGGTCCGCCTCGTGGACGGCCGGATCCTGGCCGCCTTGCCGGTCGAGTCACGCCCGTCCCGAGGGCCGATCGAGTCTGCCTAGCGGAGCTCGCCGACGATCTCGTCCACGCTCGGCTCGGCCCCCGGCTGGGTGAAGGTCCGGATGAAGTCCACCGCCTCGTCCGGGTCGTCCGTGATGTGGAGCAGATCCAGGTCGGACTCGGAGATCGCTCCGTAGGGCTCGAGCGTGCCGCGCATCCAGGCGAGGAGGCCGGCCCAATGCTCGGTCCCCATCAGGACGACCGGGAAATGGCGCACCTTGCCCACCTGGATGAGCGTGAGCGCCTCGAACAGTTCGTCGAGCGTGCCGAAGCCCCCAGGCAGGATGACGAACCCGTCGGCGTACTTCACGAACATCGTCTTGCGGGCGAAGAAATAGCGAAACTCCACGCCGAGGTCCACATACTCGTTCAGGCCCTGCTCGTGCGGCAGCTCGATATTGCAGCCGACGGACAGCCCGCCGCCCTCGCGGCAGCCACGATTGGCCGCCTCCATGGTGCCCGGTCCGCCGCCGGTGATCACCGCGTAGCCGGACTCGGCGAGCTTCCGACCGATCATTCGCGCCCGCCCATAGTCCGGGTGATCGCGCGGCGTGCGAGCCGACCCGAAGACCGTGACCGCCGGTCCCAGATGTGCGAGCGCATCGAAGCCCTCGACGAACTCGGACAGGATCCGGAGCGCACGCCACGTGTCGGTCTCGAGGAAGTCCGGGCTCGGCTTGCGCTGGAGGAGCTTTTCATCTTCGGTCGAGACGGCATCGCCGTCCATCATCCGCGCGGCCTTGGGCGTGACCCACAGTCGACCGGCCCGGCGCGGCCCCGGCGTCATGTCATCCATGGGGCTAGGATGCCACCCGGGAGGTCGTCGTGCGCATCCGCTGGTTCGTCATCGTCGCGCTGGGCGTGGTCGGGGCCGTCTGGATCGGCCAGGGCCTCGGGGTCATCCGCGGCCAGGGGTTCATGACGGACGACCTGCGCTGGGCGACGATCGGGGCGGTCCTGGTCGTGGTCGCGATCGTCCTCGGCGTCAACGAGCGGCGGCGCCGGCGGGCCTGAGCCAGGCCGCCCAGGTCGCCTCGGCCCGACCGGCGGTCATGTCGTTCCCATGCCGCACCAGCGGCAGTCGGATCAGGCGGGGATCCGCCAGCAGTCGGGCCACGATCCCGGCATCGTCGAGGGGCATATGCGCGAGGCCCAGGTCGGCGTACGCCTTGCCCTCGGCATCGAGCAGGGCTCGAGCTCCGAGTCGCTGCACGAACCGCTGCAGCTCCCCGGGCGCCATCGGCCGCTTCTTGAGATCGGCGTGGTGGACGACGATCCGTCGCTCGCGGAAGAAGCGCAGGGCCGCCCGCGTCGCCTGCGAATCGCCAGGCCCGAACACCTGGATGTCCGGCATCTTCTTCGTCGGGGTCTTGCCGAGCGGAGCGGGCATGTCAGACGTTCCTGTCATGTGGCGCGGTGCACCGGTCGACCATATAGGACAAGCGGTGCCACCTATAGGGTCGAACGGTGCGCCAGATGCACCAGACCGACATGGTGGAGCCCGTTCGTGGCCGTCCGGCGCACCCCACACACACATCGGACAACGTCGCACGTCCTCTTGGTCGATATGGTCGTGTCATGCACGCCAGGGGCCCGACGGCCGGTGGCCCCCACTCCGCCAGCGGGTACCATCGAACCCACAGGAGGTGTCGACGTGACGGTCTGGTTCACGGTCAAGCTGGACGATCAGCCCGGGTCGCTCGCGCGGGTGGCGACGGCGCTGGCGGAGCGGCGTGTGAACATCACCGGGATCGTCGGCGTCGCCGAGGACACCGACGGGGCGCTCATGCTGACCACGTCCGACGCCACCCTCACCCGCGAGGCGTTCCTCAGCCTGGACCTCCCGTTCGAGGAGCACGATCCCACCGCAGCCGATGGCCCTGTCCCGCCGACGATCGATCTGCGCCCGGGTGCGGCCGGCCGAGGCTCGCTCGGCTGATGGCCAAGCGCCATACCGCCGAGACGGCGGCCCTCCGATTCGATGTCATCGACCGGCCCGAGGCGATCATCGCGGTCGCTGAGCGGGTCGCCGGGATCAAGGGACGGATCCGGGCACTCACCACCGTCCGGCGGCTCGAGGGCGATCCGCCGCTCGTCGAGATCGAGCTGGAAGTGGAAGGCGTCACCGAATCCGCCCTCGTCGCGGCGCTCGAAGGGCTCGACGACGTCCACGAGGTTCACCTCACGCGGGCGCTCGATCGCGTCTTCGGAAAGCGGATCATCGTCGTGGGCGGCGGCGCGCAGGTCGCCCAGGTCGCGCTGGGCGCCGTGAGCGAAGCCGACCGTCACAACCTCCGGGGCGAGCGGATCAGCGTCGATACGATCCCCCTCGTCGGCGAGGCCCACATCGCGGCCGCGGTTCGGGCGGTCGCGGATCTGCCACGTGCCCGACTGCTCGTTCTGGCCGGTTCGATCATGGGCGGCGACATCAGCGTCGCAGCCGACGAGCTGCGCGCCGTGGGCATTCCGATCATCGCCCTCAACATGGTCGGCTCGATCACCGATCATGTCGACCTGGTCGTCTCCGATCCCGTCCAGGCCGGAACGATGGCCGTGATGGCCGTCGCCGAAACGGCCACGTTTGACCTCGCGCGCCAGCGCGGACGGCGCTACTAGGACCACGAGATGCGGATCGCGACCTGGAACGTCAATTCGCTCAAGGCGCGGCAGGAAGCCGTCGAGAAGTGGCTGGAGCGTGCCGCCCCGGACGTCCTCCTGATCCAGGAGACGAAGCTGACCGAGAGCGACGCACCGGTCATGCCGTTCGCGATGCTCGGCTACGACCTCCTCCATCACGGCGAGGGCCGCTGGAACGGCGTCGGCATCGTCACCCGGCAGGGTCTCAAGGTCGACGACGTGATCACGAACTTTGGCGACGGGCCGGTCCGTGACAGCGGTCCCGGCGCCGCGAAGGACCTCG
>JBKJXL010000256.1:0-2936 GCA_046716225.1 Candidatus Limnocylindrales bacterium
CTACGGCTGGAACGAGATCGACTCGATGATCGCATCGAGCTCGGCGATGTCGGTCGTCGACGCGCCGGGCGAATGGCCGGTGATGATCACCACTCGATCGCCATTGACGTCGGCGATGTACACCAGACTCAGGTCCGCAACGGGGTTCGCCGGGTCCACTGGGATGGCTAAGAATTCGGTCTCCGCCGGATCCGCCCAGATCTGGATCCCGATCCCTGGATATCTACACGTCGCGGTATCCAGGTCAGCCGGGACGGAGATGTCGATGCGCTTGGCCGGATACCCGCCGAGGGTGACGTCAACCGGGGTCGATGCGTCCGACCCGACCTGGTCCACCAGCGCGCGAACCAGGTCATCGACCGTCGGTCCCACCTCTGCGAGGGCTCCCTCGGACTTGCAGGCGTCGGTGTAGACGTCGGTCACGACAGATGTGACGAAGGCCACCTCCTCGGGTTGATCGGCGTTCTTGTAGACGTACCCATCCGTCCGACCCGCCCAACCCGCAGGCACCGTAAAGGTGAAGGGGACGGGGGTCCGGTTCGCGTCGTCGATGCGGTATGTCCCTGGATCCAACGGCCCGATCGCGACACCCGGGCTTGCGCTCGGGGTCGGAGTGGTCGTCAGCGACGGGGACGGGGTCGGCGCGGGACCACCCGGGCCACTGTCCCTGGGCAGAAAGTAGAGGCCCACGAACGCGACGACCACCACGGCGGCGGCGGCGATCAGGACCTTTCCGATGTTGTTCATGTCGGTAAACCTCCGCGGCGGCCTCAGGGACCGCCGCTGTGGGGTCGCGGGGACTTGGTCCAGCACGGCGTCCAGGACTCGGTCCGGGAGTGCCGTAACGCCATCCTCCAGCCACGACCGGACGACGCGCGTGACCTCGCGATCGGTACTCATCGAGTGGCCTCCTGCGCGGTCGGACGCAGGTCGGCCTCGATGGCCGCCCGGAGTCCACGCATCGCATGATGTAGACGGGATCTGACCGTCCCGATCGGGATGCCGAGCGCTTCGGCAACCCCTTCGAGCGGCATGTCGACGTAGTGGTGCAAGACCACGACGGCGCGATGATCGATGGAGAGCCGACGAAAGGCGCGCTCCAGCTGGTCGCGATCGATGACCAGGTCGAGCTCGTCCGGCGCCGGCGCGTCGACGGGCAGCAGGCGCAGGTTGGGCGACCACTGCCGGGTGCGGCGACCCTCGGTGTAGCAGGCGCGCACGAGGATCTGATACGACCAGGCGTCAAAGCGCGCCGGGTCGCGGAGCTGGCGGATGTCTCGCCAGATGCTCAGCAGCGCCTGCTGCGTCGCATCCTCGGCGAGATCGGCGTCACGCAGGATCCTGTGTGCCACCGCATGGAGCCGGTCGCCCATGGCGACAGCGAGGCTCGCGAATGCCTCCTCGTCGCCGTGTTGCACTCGGATCACGAGTTCGGGATCCATCACCCTTCCCCATCGGCGCCCAGGGTCTCCGGGCGCTCACAGCGTATGGGCACGGCCGGCAGCGATGCGACTCAATCTTTTCGTGAAGGACCGCGCGGTCAGCCCGGAAGGCGCTCGGGAGTCAATCTTTGGTGAGCTCGCAGACCCCGGGATCCTGGCAGGACTCGATCACGCCGCTGACGATGGTCGCGATGACCGACATGGCTCGGATCTCGTCCGGCGTAGCGGCGAGGACGTCCCCGCTCAGGATCGTGACGTCGCCTAGCGTTCCCGGCGCCAGGTGACCGCGTCGAGCCTCGTCCCCGATGGCGTAGGCCGCGTCCAGGGTGACGGCGCGTAACCCCTGCTCGGCGGTCAGCAGCTGGTCGAGCATCCACTCGGGCGTCCCTGGATACGACCGACCACGGCCGTCCATCCCGCCCGCGATCTGATCCATCGGCCGGCTGATGTCATCGGTCATGGTGGAGTCCGGCAGGAACCAGGGGTGGTCGGTCGCGGCGGCCACGTGCATGCCGGCGTCCACGAACTCGCGGAAGCGTGTGAGCCACGCGGTCCCGCCCTTCAGATTCTCAGGGCTGCCGCGTCCCATGTACTTCGACCAGTACACCCAGTCGCCCGCGCCGCCGTCAGGATGGATCACCGTGGCCAGATCCATCGCGACCATCCGGGCCAGCTGCTGGTCCGAGACTTCGATCGCGTGGTCGATGCGGTGGTGGAGCGGGTTCGGTCCGGCGGGCCCGAGCGCGGCCTCGAAGGCGTCAAGCACCATCTCGTGGGCCTCGGTGCTGACGGTGTGGACGGAGACCTGCCAGCCTGCCTTGTTCGCCCGGCCGATGGTCTCGGTCAGGTCGGCCGGCTCCCAGTTGATGATGGTGCCCTCGCCATTGTCGAGGTGGATCTTCAGCCCCTGGACGCGGAGGCGGTCTCCCACCGGCCCGCGCTCGTGGTCGGCGTACCAGTCTCCGAAGAACTCGTCGCCGAAGTTCAGGGCGAGATAGGCGTCGACGCGGAGTGGGAGGGCATCTGTCTCGGCCAGGCCCTTGAGTTCGTCGAGGCGCTCCGGGTTCACCCACTGTTCGCTGATGGACGTCCAGCCGCGGGTCAGGGCGGCGTCCATGGCCTCGGCCGCGGATGCCAGGCCGTAGTTCTCACGGTCCCCGATCCAGTGCGCGTGGGCATCGATGAACCCCGGGTAGGCGACGTTCGGGCCGATGTCCATGACCGGCACCTGGGCACCGGCGAGCGCCAGCACCTCGTCCTTGGAGCCTACGGCGGCCACGGTCCCGTCCTCGATGAGCATGGCCTCCGCGATGGCGGGCTCGTCCATCGTCACGATCCGGCCGACGATGACGAGGCTCCCGGACCCGGGCTGGGTCGGGCTGGGCGCCGCGCTGGACGGTGGGGAACCGTTCGCCGACGAGGTCGGTGACGACGGGGAGCCGGTGCTGCTCGGACTGCAGCCGGTGGCGATAGCGAGCACGAGCAGTGCGGTCG